>JAPLDC010000330.1 GCA_026391935.1 Bacteroidota bacterium
AAAATCAAATGCCGCTTTTACTATGATCGATCTGGATAATTATGTGAGAGAAGGGACAGCTACTACGTTGGAAAAGAAAGCAGAAATGGATCATGAGATACAGATCTTCCAGAATGCATTGGATTTTTCAAGTGTGAAAGCAAGGGAATGTATGATCCCTCGAACAGAAATAATTGCCCTAGATGTAAATGAAAGTATCGAAACATTGAAGCAGAAATTTGTTCAAACACGGTTGTCTAAAATTTTAATTTTTGATGAAAGTATCGATAATATTATTGGTTACGTTTACTCTAAAGAGCTTTTTAAAAATCCGCTAAGTGTAAAAAGTATTTTATTGCCGGTAAGTATTGTGCCCGAATCTATGGCGGCAAGTGAAGTGTTGACAGTTTTTATTCAACAACATAAAAGTATTGCTGTTGTAGTGGATGAATTTGGTGGAACATCCGGTATGCTTACCATGGAAGATGTGATGGAAGAAATTTTTGGTGAAATAGAAGATGAGCATGACAAGGAAGAGATGGTTGAAAAACGTATCTCTGAAAATGAATATATTTTTTCTGCACGTTTAGAAACAGATTATATTAATCACAAGTATGATCTCGATCTACCCATTTTGGATAATGTTGAAACCTTGAGCGGATTGATCATGCATTATCACGAAAGCATTCCTCATTTTCAGGAGGAAATCAGAATTGAAAACTTCGTATTTACCATCATTGCCGTTACCAGAACACGGATAGAACAGGTAAATTTAAAGATTTTAAATTCAAATAACTAATAATCAGGCAGTTGCATTTTCAAACCTTTTCTTGAAAAACTTTTAAGGTTTCGCTAAGAATCTTATATTTGCAACCCTATTAATTTGTTCCAAATGGCAATTGGTCAATAGGCAATCAAACAAAAAATAAAATAAATATATATGAGTATTTTAGAAAGATTACGTAAGCGTTCTGGCCTTTTAGTAGGGATAGTTGGGGTAGCATTATTGGCTTTTGTATTAACAGGCTTATTTGAAAAAAGCGGTTCTATCTTTGGAAACAGCGAAAAAGTTGTAGGAGAAATTGCTGGAAAATCCATTGAGATCAATGTTTTCAAAAATAAAGTAGACGAGGCCGTTGACAATCAAAAACGCAGCAGTAAAAAATCATCTCTTTCTGCTGAAGAAACAGATGGTATCGTTCAACAGGTTTGGAACCAGATGATCAACGAAAATGTGATGGTTAAGGAATATGAGAAATTAGGAATAGCTGTTTCTGATGATGAATTATACGACCTGATGGTAACTCATCCTCATTCATCATTGATTAGAAATATCAGTGATCCTCAAACCGGTAAAGTCATTCCAACATTCGCTGATCCTAAGACAGGTGAGGTTAGTCCGGATAAGATCCGTGCATTCTCTCAGTCTATGACTGATGAGCAAGAGGCGCAGTGGTCACAATTAGAGGATTATGTGCGTCAAATGCGCGTTATTGAAAAATATAATAACCTTGTTAAAAAAGGTTTATATGTAACAAAATCCGCTGCTAAGCGTGAATATTTTGCACAAAATAATTTATCGAACATTAAATACGTAATTAAAAATTATAAGCTTTTAGCGGATAGCACTATTAAGCCAACAGAATCAGATTTGAATGCATATTATTCTGCACATCAAAATGCATTTAAACAAGAAGCTTCTCGTTCTTTAGATTATGTAACATGGGATATTGCTCCTTCACAAGAAGATATTGATAATGCAAAAAAAGCGATGGAAGCAATTGCTATCGACTTTAGAACTGCAAAATCTTTTTCAGATGATTCAACATTAATTATCGCGGAATCTGAAACACGTAATTTTGATCAAGCATATCATACGAAAGGAACTTTGTCTCCGGCAATTGATACAGCAATGTTTACTGCTGAAGCAGGAACAGTTGTAGGACCATACGAAGAAAACGGATCATTAAAGGTTTCTAAATTGTTGGCAACAAAGATGTCGGCAGATTCTGCAAAAGTTCGTCATATCCTGATTGGATATAAAGATTCAGGAGCTTCTCCAACTACTATTACAAAGGAACAAGCAAAAACAAAAGCAGATAGTATTTTAGCGGCACTTAAAAAAGGTGGAAAATTTGTTGATTTTGTAGAAAAATTCTCTGATGATGGGGGTAAAAAAATGCCTCCAAATAAAAAAGAAGGAGAATATTATATGGGTAAAGGTGGTGATTATGGATGGTTGAATGCAAAAAGTGGTTTTGTTGAACCGTTTAAAAATGCCGGATTAGATGGTAAAAAAGGAGATCTTGTAATTGTAGAATCTCAATTTGGATATCACATCATGGAAGTATTGGACACAAAAGGTTCTCAAAAGAAAGTACAAGTAGGAACGATTGAGTTGAAGACAGAAGCAAGTAGCAAAACAAAGCAAATGATCTTCTCTAAAGCAACTGATTTTACAATTAAGAACACAACGAATGAATTGTTTCAAAAATCTGTTATCGATCAAAAATTAAATAAACGAGTTGCTGAAAAATTAAAAGAGAACGATAAAACAATTGCCGGTATCGAATCACCAAAAGCATTGATCCGTTGGGCATATGATAATAAATTAGGCACAGTTTCTGATCCTCAGGAATATGGC
>JAPLDC010000178.1 GCA_026391935.1 Bacteroidota bacterium
GAAGAAATAAAATCCGTCTCTTTATCATATTTTTTTAAATCCTTTTTAAAATGATCAAGTCTTTTTGAATTCCCATTCAAGAAATATTCATTTTCTTCTTTAGGATCCAGCTCGATGGCTTTAACGTAATCAGCAATTGCAGCAAAGCAGTCTTTTGATTCTGCTTTTATCCATCCTCTATAATAATAGGCTTTGATATAGTTCGGGTCTAGTTCAATTGCTTTGTTGCAATCGGTTAAAGCTTCTGCAAGATCTGAAAGTTGAGCTTTTGCCCAACCTCTGTTGGCGAAAGCTCTTGCATGATTGGGAGTATATTCAATTGCCTGATTGTAATCTTTTATTGCTCCGGCATAGTCATTCAAATTAGATTTTGCAAAACCTCTGCAATAATGAGCATCCGCATTTTCAGGTTCAATATTCAATGCTTTGGAATAGTCCGCAATGGCACCTTTTGGATCTTTCAACTCATCCTTTGCAAGTCCACGTAAATAATAATAATCAGGATTAGTTGTATCAATATCAATTGCCTTCGAAAAATATTCTACTGCACCTTTATGATCGTGCAAATAATTTTTCATGATACCTATATCAAAATAAGTAAATGAATGTTTAGGATCAATTTCTAATATCTTTTTAAACTCTTCTATTGCTCCAAGATAGTCCTTTGCATAAACTCTTTCAATGGCACGGGCATTATAATCTTCCATTGTTTGAGCAGAACAATTAACGAAATGAAAAAAAGGAAGTATAAAAATGAATAATCTTTTCATGTTTATTATAATATTTTTTTGTCATGAAAAAAAATGTAAAAATGATAGCATAAATGTCAACACTATTTTCACGAAAAACAGAGTTGACATTTCATTATGAAGATAAAATCAGAAATTATTTTGTTAGAGCATTAATAATATCATAACGGGTAATGATATAGGTTTTGTCCAATTTAAAGTCTTTCACCAAGACAGCAGGATTAGTATTCGTTATCATTGCAGAAAGAGAATCAATTGGTGCAGAAATATCAACAAACGGAAAAGCCGGCTGCATGATTGTTTCAATTTTTTGACTTTTAATTTCGGGATTAGCTACCACTTTGGAATACAAGAAACTTTCATTCAAAGCTCCTACAATACGTTTATCGCTTGTAACTGGTATTTGAGAAATATCCATTTTATTCATCAACTTTACAGCAAACTCAATTGTGTCTGTGCTTTCAACAGTTATTAATTTTCCATTTGTATTCGTATTTACAAGGTCTTTCGCGATTAACCCTTTTTTGTCGAAGAATCCTTTTTCCATTCACTTTTTCAAAACGGTCAATGATATTAAAATCAACATTTTTCGGTAAAAAATCTTCTCCAATTCCTTCGGTGATGTAAGGATAAATTTCGTTCTTATCAAAGATCCCTGTTTCCTTGTATTTTTTGAAAACAGAACCGTATGTATCTATTCCCCAAATCTTAACGTTTGGATTTTTTTCTTTTAAAAACTTTCCAGTTCCGCATATAGTTCCACCGGTTCCAACTCCAACAACCAAGTGAGTGATCTTACCATCAGTTTGATCCCAGATTTCCGGACCTGTTTGTTCATAATGCGCTTGTGAATTGCTAAGGTTATCATATTGGTTTGGTTTCCAAGCGTTCGGCACCTCCGCCACTAAGCGCGAAGAAACGGAGTAATACGAGCGAGGATCTTCGGGATCTACATCTGTTGGACAAACAATTACATCCGCCCCAAATGCACGCAAAGCATCTACTTTTTCTTTTGATTGTTTATCGGTTGTTGTGAAGATACATTTGTATCCTTTTATGATTGCAGCAATCGCTAAACCCATTCCGGTATTACCACTAGTTCCTTCAATGATCGTTCCACCCGGCTTTAATCGACCATCCTTCTCTGCATCCTCGATCATTTTCAAAGCCATACGATCCTTAATTGAATTACCGGGATTAAAGGTTTCAACTTTTGCATAAACAGTTGCCTTTACATCTTTCGTTAAATTGTTGATCCGTACCAAAGGAGTATTTCCAATGGTTTCTAAAATATTATCACATGTTTTTTTCATTTATACTGTCAATTAGTAATATGTACAATTATGAATCTTTCTTTTTTCAGATTGCGAAAATACGAAAATTATGTTTCAAGTTATCCTGTGTTAAAGCAAATAGACACAAAAAAAAGGTCGAAAATAATTCCGACCTTTTAATTCAATTAGTGACAAATTTTATTTTTTATCCTTTTCATTTTTTTCTGCATCTAACTTCGCTTTCATCTCTGCCATATCCTTTTTCAACTGATCCACTTCTGACTGCAATTGCTTATATTGAGTATAGGTAACTTTGGTCGTATCTGTTTTATTTAAATTATCAGAATTCGTATTTTTCACTCCTGTCGTAGAATTATCAGTGTCCTTTTTGGGTGGAGTAGGATCGGTTTTAGTTGTGGTTGTGGTAGTCGTTGTAGAAGTTGTTGTTGCTGCGCCACCTTTTTTTAATGTCCTAACATATGCAACTACTTGCCAACGTTCCGTATCAGATAATTTTTCAGCAAAAGAAGGCATCGGTTTTCTTCCTTCAGTTATTTTCCAATAAAGAGAACCATCACTTAAATTTTGAACTTCTGTTTTTGAAAAATCACCACAAGTAATATCAATTTTTTCAGCCTTTGTACCATCGCCCAATCCTTTAGCTCCATGGCATGATTTACATTGTGCCGACCAAACATCTTTACCTGCTTTAATTGTGGCATCGTCAGACTTTACTTCACTTTTCTTTTTTGCATCTGCCTCAGGTACTTTCCATTCTTTTCCTTTCGGTTTACCTTGAGCGAGCACAAATGAATTAGAAAGTGCAACTATCAAAATTCCAATAAAAGTGAATTGAATAATTTTTTGAATTGTTTTCATGTGTAAATATTTTTTTATTTAAATGTCACATGGAATATGCCATGTCATCCTTACGCTTTTGGGAATAATTCATTCAAATTAGGATGAAAATATTTCTAAAAAGCAAAGCTAGACCTATAGCACTAAAAAAAACATGATATTTCTCAGCTAAACCGAATAGCTTTGACAGGAGTGATCTTGGAAACAATAAAGCTGGGGATGATCAGCATCAAAAAACAGCAAACAAATATCCCAAGATTCAAAAACAAGATGTGAAGGATATTTAAATTAATAGGAATCTGTGAGATGTAATATATTTTTGCATCCAAGGTAAACAGTCCGAAATGTTGCTGAATAAGAGCAATGGAAATTCCAACAATATTCCCGTAAAGCATTCCTTTACCGATAAGGTAAATAGCATTGTACAAAAATATTTTTTGCACACTTCCATTTTTTGCACCCATAGCCTTCAATATTCCAATCATATTGGTTCGTTCCAGGATCAATATCAATAATGCCGACATCATATTGATGGCAGCGACAATCACCATCAATACCAGAATAATATTAGCATTGATATCCATCATGTCCAGCCATGAAAAAATAGTAGGATTGGTTTGTTTTATTGTTTGTGCCACCAAGCCCTGCCCTATCATGGCATCAACATCCGCTCCGGCTTCATCTATTTTTCTATAATCTTTAATCGAAATTTCAAACCCTGCAACCTGATCCTCTCGCCACCCGTTCATTTTCTGTATCCTTCTGATATCTGACAATACCAGCATTTTATCAACATCTTCCAATCCTGTTTCATAAATTCCGGAAATATAAAAATCCTTCGCACTTGCTTCTGTTCTTAATTTTGTACCAAGACTGTCAAACCTGTCAACGATAAAATAAATGATCATTTTATCATTTAATTTCAAATTCAATTTATCACTCAAATATTTTGAAATAACAATGCTTTTTGAAACAGTATCATTTAATGCAAAACCTTTCCCCTGAACAAAATTTTTATTCAGAAATGTCCAGTCGTAATCCGCAGATATCCCTTTTAATAAAATGCCTTCATTATCGGTTTGTGTTTTAACGATCCCATTTTTGATGGCATACACTTCAATGTGATTAATATTGGGATCGCTCTTTAAATCTTTCAAAAACGGTTGGATCTTACTGATCGGTTTTGGCTCGGAGCTAACATTATTATCATAATAAGTCACTTGAATATGAGAATTAAATCCAATCAATTTCGCCTTAATTTCATTTTGAAAGCCTGTAACAATTGCTACCGACAAGATCATAACCGCAAGGCCAAGTGTGATACCCAATACAGATATCCGCACAATTGGGCGTGATAGTTGATCGGATGCACCTGAACCTAAAAGGATTCGTTTTGCAATGAAGCGCTCGATGTTCAAAATTTATTAGCTTTGTTTAGATTAACCTGAAGACAAAAATACTATTTTACAGATTAAGATGAGGATATTAAAAATTTCAGCCCTGCTTTCATTCGTACTACTTGCTTTTTATTCAAATGCACAAAGCATTATGCAAATCGAAAACCCAGTCAAAACTATCAATGATTTGAAGGTTGGGGCAGACCGGACAACAGAATACCTTCCTCTTTTAAAAGGAAAAACTGTTGCCGTTGTTGCTAACCAATCATCACTGATAAAAAATACACATTTGGTTGATAGTCTTATTTCAATTGGTGTCAATGTAAAAAAAGTGTTTTGTCCGGAGCATGGCTTTCGCGGATTGGTAGATGCAGGTGAAAATGTGGCAAATGTGAAAGATCCAAAAACAGGACTTTCCATCATTTCACTATATGGAAAAAACAAGAAACCTTCCACAGCAGATCTCAAGGATGTTGATATCGTAATTTTTGATATTCAGGATGTGGGCGTTCGCTTCTACACCTATCTCTCAACATTACACTATGTGATGGAAGCTTGTGCTGAAAACAATAAACAATTAATTGTATTAGACCGACCTAATCCCAACGGATATTATATTGACGGTCCTGTTTTGGAAGATGCTTATAAGTCATTTTTAGGATTGCACCCCGTACCAATTGTATACGGCATGACCATTGGTGAATACGCCCAAATGATCAATGGTGAAGGGTGGTTGAAGGCAGGAGTGAAATGCAAATTAAAAGTGATCCCGATTGTTGGGTATACTCATAAGGACCTTTTTGAACTTGCTGTGCGACCATCGCCAAACTTGCCAAACATGAGCTCGGTATATTTATATCCGAGTTTGGGGCTGTTCGAAGGAACAATTGTTTCTGTAGGACGGGGCACAGATCTGCCTTTTCAGGTAATTGGCCATCCTACATTAACAAAAACGAATTACACGTTCACTCCACAACCAAAGCCGGGAGCCATGGAACCCAAATACAATGG
>JAPLDC010000153.1 GCA_026391935.1 Bacteroidota bacterium
AAATTAAACATAAAATTAAAACTGATTTGAACTTTTAGGAAAAATAGTTGACGTGCATTTTCAGCCAACACATTTTCAAATTTTCAAATTAAAAAATTATCTAATTGAACTATGGGTTTATTTAATTTTTTAACACAAGAAATTGCTATTGACTTAGGAACAGCCAATACACTAATCATCCACAATGACAAAGTAGTAGTCGATGAACCTTCTATCGTTGCCGTAGATCGTATGACCGGCAGAGTAATTGCGGTAGGGAAACAAGCCATGCAAATGCATGGAAAAACACACGAGAACATTAAAACAATTCGTCCCTTAAAAGATGGAGTGATCGCCGATTTCCACGCTGCGGAACATATGATACGAGGAATGATAAAGATGATCAATCCCGGAAAGCGATTATTTCAACCATCACTGAAAATGGTAATTTGCATTCCATCCGGAATTACTGAGGTTGAAAAAAGAGCGGTTCGAGATAGTGCTGAACATGCTGGTGGCAAAGAAGTATACTTGATCCACGAACCAATGGCTGCAGCAATCTGAATCGGAATTGATGTAGAAGAACCAATGGGTAATATGATCATTGATATCGGTGGTGGAACAAGTGAAATTGCAGTTATTGCTTTGGGAGGAATTGTTTGCGACAAATCCATTCGTATTGCGGGAGATGAATTTACCTCGAACATTGAAGAATATATGCGCAGACAACATAATATTTTAATAGGTGAACGTTCTGCAGAACGTGTTAAAATTGAAGTTGGCGCAGCTATGACCGAAATAGATAATCCTCCACCTGATTATGCGGTTCACGGAAGAGATCTTATGACAGGCATCCCTAAAGAAATTTATGTTTCGTATGTAGAAATAGCACACGCGTTGGATAAGTCAATTTCAAAAGTGGAAGAGGCGATATTAAATGCTTTGGAGATGACACCACCCGAACTTTCTGCCGATATTTTCAGAACAGGTATCTATTTAGCCGGCGGAGGATCCATGTTGCGCGGATTGGATAAACGTATTTCTTTGAAAACAAAATTGCCTGTGCACATTGCCGAAGACCCTCTTCGTGCTGTTGCCCGAGGAACAGGAATTGCTTTGAAAAATGTAAACAAGTTCCCTTTCTTGATGAAATAAAACAATTTGATACTTATTTTATTTGATGTTTTGAAAATGCATTCAAGCACATTTTCAAAACATCAAATTTTCAAATTTATAAAATGCGAAATCTAGCAGTATTTATTGCAAAAAATTATTTCTTCTTTTTGTTTCTTTTTCTTGAAACATTTTGCATTTATTTAATTGTTCAAAACAATAGATTTCAAAGAGCTAGTTTTATTAATTCCTCCAATCAAGTTTCTGCAACAGTATTAAGTACCTCTGCAAACATTCAACAATACTTTTATCTGAAAAGTGAGAATGAAAGATTGGCCAAAGAAAATGCCGACTTGCATTCTCATGATCAGCTTGCATTTTCAATTCTGATAAATGATACTTATACAAGTGGCGACACTACTTATCGAAAAAAATATGTATACACTAGCGCTAAAGTGGTAAACAACTCAACTAACCTGAGAAATAATTTTATTACGCTCGATAAAGGCTCTAAACAGGGAATTAAAAAAAATATGGCGGTTATTTCAAGTTCCGGTGTTGTCGGCCATACACAAAATGTATCTGAAAATTTTTGTACAGTGATGTCTTTACTGAACAGCAAGACAACCATCAGCGCTAAACTAAAAAAAGATGGTTCATTCGGGCCTCTCAATTGGGATGGAGAAAATTTTGCATATGCATCACTGAATGATATCCCAACGCATGTGAAATTGTTAAAGGGTGATAGCGTTGTCACCAGTCAGAACTCTACAATGTTTCCGGAAAACATTATGATTGGCACAGTAGATAGTTATTACATGGAATCATCGAAACCTTTCTACACCGTTAAAGTATTATTATCTACTGACTTCAAAAAATTAACACATGTATATATTATAGAAAATAAATTACGTGAGGAGCAGGAAGCATTAGAAATTAAGACTGAAGCAGAAAACAAGGACTAACATGTCAAACACAATCATCAGAAATATTATCCGATTTTTTGTGCTTGTTTTTGTGCAAGTTCTCATCATAAAGAATATTGAACTTGGACGATTTATTAATCCTTTTTTATATATACTTTTTATAATTATACTTCCTTTTGAAACACCAAAATGGCTTTTGCTTTTTATTGCATTTATTTTAGGAATAACCATCGACATGTTTTATGACACTGCGGGAATGCATGCTGCAGCTTGTGTTTTAATGGCCTATGCGCGTCCTGCTATTTTAAAATTATTTTCTCCACGAGATGGTTACGAATTTGGAACGCAACCCACCATACAATATTTAGGAATTCCATGGTTCCTTTCGTACGCAGGAATATTAATCGTCTTGCATCATTTTATTTTATTCTACCTTGAGATATTTCGCTTGCAGGAATTTTTCTCCACATTTTTGAGGGTGATCGTCAGCTCGATATTCACACTGCTTTTAGTGGTTATCAGTCAGTATCTTTTCCAGCGTAAAAAAGAACAAGAATGAACCAGTTATCTGACAGAAAATTTATTATTATCGGGGTATTTATATTAGTAGGACTGGCATATATATCCCGTTTATTCTATATTCAGGTAATAGACGATTCTTATAAGTTGGATGCACGCAACCAAGCATTTCGATATACTACCGAATTCCCAATCAGGGGATATATTTACGACAGAAATAATAAATTACTAGTTTACAATGAGGCCGCTTATGATCTTATGGTGCTTCCAAAAAATGTAAAGGATATTGACACTGCCGACTTTTGCAGTTTACTTGGAATTACAAAGGACCTATTTCTAAAAAAAATGAAAAAGGCGA
>JAPLDC010000265.1 GCA_026391935.1 Bacteroidota bacterium
TAAATTCAATTAATCCATTCAATTGGTTAGCGATTTCAAAATATATAAAAAAGGAAAATCCTGATTTTGTAGTATTCAGATATTGGTTGCCGTTTATGGGGCCTTGCTTGGGAACAATTGCTAAACGAATCAAAAAGGGAACATCTATTAAGGTTATTGCTATCACGGATAATGTTATTCCGCATGAAAAACGTTTCGGGGACAATGCTTTTACAAAATATTTTATTAAGCAATGTGATGGTTTTATTGCCATGTCGAAATCAGTGTTATATGATTTAACAGAATTTACTGCTTCGGATAAAAAATCGTTTTTGCCACATCCTATTTATGATATTTTCGGAGAAAAAGTTGATAAAGAAGTTGCTATCAAACATTTAAATCTCGACATAAAAGAAAAATATATTCTATTCTTTGGTTTTATACGAAAATATAAAGGGCTCGATTTACTTTTAGAGGCTATGGCCGACGAACGGATAAAAAGGTTGGGTATCAAACTGATCGTTGCCGGAGAATATTATGAAGATGCAACTTATTATAATGATATAATTCGTAAAAATGGACTAGAAAATAATGTAATATTAAGAACAGAGTACATTGCTTCTGAAGAAGTGCGTTATTATTTTTGCGCTTCCGATATGGTTACACAGCCATACAGAACGGCTACTCAAAGTGGGGTAACTCAAATTGCTTATCATTTTGAAAAACCGATGTTGGTTACAAATGTAGGAGGCTTACCCGAAATTGTTCCTCATAATATTGTTGGTTATGTTACAGATATTTCCTCTAGATCAATTGCCGATTCCATTGTTGATTTTTATTTGAATAATCGGGAACAAGAATTCACTGAAAATACCGTTATAGAGAAGAAACGGTTTTTGTGGAGTACTTTTGTTAGTGGTCTTCAGGACCTATATAAGAAAATAATTATTGGCTGATATCTTATTACTAATACTACTTATTTCAAACTTTCCAGCTACCCCTATTTAAACTTATTTTATTGGTTTGATTTTTGATTTGTCTTCCTTATATTTTCGTACTTTTGTATCTTAATTTGTAGGGTAGAAAAGTTTAAAAGTGTATGTATCTTTTTGCCTTTTTAACGTTACAGTAAAAACTAATACTTTATACAAATGAATATAAATTCGTTTTTAATTGCCATAGGAGTTCTTTTTTCAACAACGGTTCTTGCTCAGGACGCACCTAATAAAACTGATGCTGCTGGGAAAAAACAAGGACATTGGATCAAGTATGATGCTGACCATAAAAAACTCTATGATGGTAATTTCATGAACAATATTCCCGTTGGAACTTTCACTTATTTTTATGATAGCGGTATTCCTTGGTCGATCTCTGTATTTTCAAATGAAGGAAAAGTTGCGAGGACAAAAATGTTTGATGCGGGAGGTAAATTGACAGGAGAAGGGAAGTATCTGAATGAGAAGAAGGATAGTTTGTGGAAATTTTATAATCAGGATGGGAAATTATTAGCTGACGAAAACTATGCAAATGGTCAAAAAAACGGTTCAGCAAAAGTATATTATGATAACGGGCAAATTTCAGAAGAAAAAAACTGGAAAGATGGAGTGCTAGAAGGATTTTGCAAAAAATATTTTGAAAGTGGTCAATTAAAATATTCTGGAAATTATATAAAAAATAAGGTAGAAGGCAAAACGACTTTTTATTATCCTTCAGGAAAAGTTGATGCAGAAGGAGTATATGTGAATGATCTGAAAAATGGACCTTGGAAATATTATAAAGAAGATGGTTCCGTTATTCGAACGGATACATTCGTAAATGGACATTTGGTTGATAGTACTGATAAGACCAAAGATAAAGATCTTATAACTCCTGCGCAGCAAGCGGAAGAAAAAAAGAATTCTGAAAAATTTGAAATCCAAGATCCGTATCAGGAGAATTATCATCCCGAAAATTAATGAGTAAAAAAGGAAAAGTTTTGTTGGCGATGAGCGGTGGAATAGATAGTTCTATCGCAGCTTTGCTATTGCATGAACAAGGATTTGATGTTGTAGGGATTACCATGAAAACATGGGATTACGCTTCTTCAGGTGCTTCAAGTAAAGAAACGGGATGTTGTAGTCTCGATTCCATCAACGATGCCAGAATGTTGGCCGTGAATCTTGGCTTTCCTCATTTCATTTTAGATATCCGCAAGGAATTTGGAGATTTTATTATTGATAATTTTGTGGATGAATATATTGCAGGCCGAACACCAAACCCTTGTGTATTGTGTAATACACATATCAAGTGGGGGGCGTTATTAAAACGAGCGGATATGTTGGAATGCGATTTTATTGCAACTGGTCATTATGCTCGTATCCGCGAAGAGAATAATCGTTTTGTTGTTTCTAGAGGTTTGGATACCAATAAAGATCAGTCTTATGTTTTGTGGGGACTTCCTCAGGAAAGCTTAAAACGAACACTTTTTCCTTTGCAGGATTTTCGAAAATCTGAAATAAAACAAATGGCCATCGATAATGGTTATGTTGATCTGGCAGCGAAAAGCGAAAGTTATGAGATTTGTTTTGTCCCCGATAACGATTACCGCGGCTTCCTGAAACGTAAAGTTGATGGTTTAGAAGAACGAGTTGCAGGTGGCGATTTTATTGACAGATCCGGTCGAATACTTGGTAAGCATAAAGGGTATCCATTTTATACTATTGGTCAGCGAAAAGGCTTAGTAATAGCTGTTGGTGAGCCTTTGCACGTTTTGGAAATTATTCCTGAAACAAATACAGTTGTTTTGGGTTCTAAAGAAGAGTTGGAACAGCAACAAATGACAGTAGGGAAGATCAACCTGATCAAATACGCATCATTGCCTGATAGTATTGAACTGCTTACAAAAATCCGTTATAAAGATTCGGGCTCAATGTCAACGGTGTCTCAGCAAAATGATAAGTTAAATGTCTTGTTTCATAATGCCGTTTCAGCTATAGCTCCCGGACAATCCGCTGTGTTTTATGAAGGGGAAGATTTGATTGGTGGTGGCTTCATTGAACGCCAAAATCCTATTCTTATTTAATTTTCTTTCCTTAACAATATTCC
>JAPLDC010000042.1 GCA_026391935.1 Bacteroidota bacterium
ATGATATAACCAGAGGTGTTGTTAGTGACATTGATGGAAATTATGAGTTGCGTATGAATTTAGGGAAGCATAAAATGATTTGCTCATTTGTTGGAATGCGTCCGGATACCTTTACAGTATTTATTGATTCAAGTAAAGTGACAGAATACAATGTAATGCTAAAGTCGAATGCCACACAGTTGCAAACCATGGTTGTTTCTGCCGGAAAATATGAGCAGCGATTAGAAGAGGTGACTGTTTCTATGGAAGTTTTAAAACCTTCTTTGATAGAAAATAAAAATGCAGCAAATATTAAAGGTGCTCTTGAGCAGGCGCCAGGATTAAATATTTTAGATGGGGAACCTCAGATTCGTGGTGGTAGCGGTTTTAGTTTTGGCGTGGGTAGCCGTGTTGCTATATTGATAGATGGATTGCCGGCTTTAGCCGGTGATGCCGGTCGGCCTGAATGGAATTTTATTCCTGTTGAAAATGTGGAGCAAGTCGAAATTATTAAAGGGGCTTCTTCTGTAACATACGGTTCTTCTGCCCTTAGTGGAAGTATCAATATTCGTACAGCATATCCTACCGACAAACCATTGACGAAAGTGAATGTATCATCCGGTATTTATGATGCACCATCTGTTGATAGTACTAAATGGTGGAAAGGCACGGCTAATTTTTCAAATCTTAGTTTCCTGCATTCTCAAAAATTTGGGCAAGTGGATCTTGTGGTTGGTGGAATGGGTATCTACGATCACGGTTATATCGGTCCCCCTTCATTTCATCCGAACCTTGGTTCAGGAAATGATACCATTAGCGAATCGCAAGTTGGTGAAAAGACGGGAAGGTTTAATTTTAATTTTCGTTATCGTCCAAAAAAAATCACGCAATTAAATTTTGGAGTGAATGGAAATTTTATGAAGTCTACTAATAATTTTTCATTGGTATGGGATAATGATACATCTGGCTTGTATCGTGCATTCCCAAAGACAATGACATTGCAAGATCAGATGTTATTATATGTTGATCCATTTATAAACTATTATACTAATGGCGGACTGAAACACACATTGCGCGGGCGATATTTCTATACAAAAAATAGTTTGACCAACAGTCAGTCGAATGAAACAAACGTTATTTATACAGAATACCAATTTACAAAGCAATTGGAAAAAATTGAAGGTCTCAATATTACCGGTGGTATAGTTATGAACCAGACGTATTCAATCGCTGCATTGTATAATAACGGAATCTCTCCCGATAATCATTTGAAAAATTATGCTGCCTATACTCAACTTGATAAAAAAATCATGAAAGTTTTAAATGCTTCATTCGGATTTAGGGGTGAATACTTCAAAATGAATAATGAGGAAACTGTTGTCAAGCCCATCTTCAGGTCAGGATTGAATTTAAAATTAGCACAAGCTACCTTTTTGCGATATTCATACGGACAAGGTTACCGTTTCCCAACAATTACAGAAAAATTTATCAAAACAAGGACTGGTGGCTTAGATGTTTTTCCTAATCCTCATCTACAGCCCGAAACAAGCTGGAATACAGAGGTTGGATTGAAACAAGGATTTAAGATAAATAATTTCATTGGCTTTATCGACCTGGCCGCTTTTTGGCAAGAGTATTCTAATACGATTGAATTTACTTATGGATTCTGGGATAAGCATAAAGATATTTTTGGAGATGACAGTTTAGCTGCAGGATTTAAATTTATCAATACAGGTGAAACACGCGTTCGTGGGTTAGAAGCTTCAATTGCCGGTCAAGGGAAAGTTTCAAATGATCTTAAGATTGATCTTTTGTGTGGATACACTTATGTTCTTCCTCAAGCGGTTAATCCGAATGCTGTATTTGCGGTTGATAGTACTCCTCAGGCGATGACCTATATTTTTACCAGTACGGATACTACTAACAATATTTTGAAGTATCGTTTTCAGCACATCGCAAAAGCGGATGTTCAAGTGACCTATAAAATGTTTTCTGTCGGAGCCAGCTGGAGATACTTTAGTCCGATGCAAAATATTGATAAAACATTTTATCGCTTGGAAACTGTATTACACAGTGGAATTGAAAAATACAGGAACAATCATAATTATGGCACGCATATTTTTGATGCAAGAGTTGGAGTGGAAGTCTCCAAAAAACTTAAGGTAGCATTCGTAGTGAACAATCTCTTTAACAAAAGTTATTCTTTACGTCCGCTTAAGATAGAATCTCCAAGAACATTTGCTTTGCAGATATCTCTGAAGGTTTAATTGTATATGATTCCTTGTATTTTAGCTTACGATATTTCCTATTATGTCTAAATTTTGTTTACTTAATTCGTATCACCTTTTACAGCAGGTGAAGAGATATTGTCAATTAAAATATTTATGTAACTTTAAAAAACAAAAGAACTCAATTATGAAATATGTTCTTATTTTTAAAATTATTAATTATTGAACACATAATATGAAACGATTTTTTTTTCTCCCAAAATTATCTGTGTTAAGTATGGCGCTCCTTCTTACTGCGGGTGTAACAATTTTTTCTGAGATGGGCTGTGCACCTAAACCTGCCTGTGGTACAAGACGAGACCATCGGATCAGAAAAAAGAGAGTCCATAAGTTTGCTCCATCCATGGGAATGAATAGTAAACCATCAATTAATTATTACGTATCGAAATAGGCCGTTAAATTTTTATTTTTCGAAGAACTTCTCAATAAAAAAAGCCAAACATATTGTTTGGCTTTTTTATTATTTGGTAGTTCTGATGTCTCCTTCTTTGAGTGGTCGAAAAGCCGTTCTTCTGTTCTTCTGATGCTCTTCCTCTGTAGTAGCGTGTTGTATCAATAATTTTGTTTCACCATATCCTTGTGGTAATAATCGCTCTGCTGCAATGCCTTTTGAAATTAGATAGTCAACGCAGGATTTAGCTCGTTCCTGAGATAATTTCATATTGTACTTATCACTTCCACGATCATCTGTATGTGAGTTAATTTCAACAGTTAAGTTATTATTCAAATTTAAGAAATCGGTAAGATCATCCAAGATCTTTTTTGAAGCTGGCCGTAAAGTTGCTTTGTCCAAATCGTATTCGATTCCTGGGATCACGATATCTCCTGAAGGGATAGGAGATAAAAAGAAATCTTTTACTAAGTGAGCTGATTCTGTTAAGCCCAATGTAGTTACGTTTCCGGCATCACCGAAAAATTTGTTTTTCTGTGCTTTTAAATACAATTCCATTCCTTCATCCAAGGCCGTGAAATAATTTCCATCAGCATCCGAGAATAAATAAAATGGTTCTTTATCTCCTCGAATATCTTTTACGGTGATCATGGCATTAGGAATCACCTGATTTGTTTCAGCATTATATACAGTTCCTTTCAGATCAAATACCAAGGGATCTTTTTCTATCGAGTATACTTTTAAACAGGCACCACCTGAACAGTTTTTACATTCTTCTCTGTCAGATGTTAAAAATCCATTTCTCTGACTACGTTCTAATACAAAATAGGAATCGTCTTTACTAGAGTTAAATGGAGCACCTAAATTTTTTGGAGCCGACCATAATGAATCACTGTTATAGGATGATTTAAAAATATCCAATCCGCCAAATCCCGGATGTCCGTCAGAACTGAAATAAAGTGTTGATGTATAATAATGAAAGAATGGTGTCACTTCGTCTCCCGGAGTATTGAATAAGGGCCCCATATTTATCGGAGGGCCTGTAGGACGGCTGTCGTCATCTAAATTCACATACCAAAGGTCCATTTTCCCGAAACCTCCCGGTCGGTTGGAGGAGAAATACAAAACACTTCCATCAGGAGAAAGTGATGGGTGCATTGTTTTATATCCTGCAAGATTTATATTATCATTTAATTTTTCTGCGCCAAGCCATTTATCATTCATTGATTTTGAAAGATAAATTGCACACTCATTTTTATTTGTTGTTGACCAGCGAGTGAAAAAATAATTGCTTCTGTCTAAAGTTAAAAATCCTGCTCCTTCATGCATTTCTGTATTCGCAGGTCCTTCAATCTTGCTCAAACTATTCCAACCGCTATTTGTTTTCTTCAATGTATAAATGTCGCAGACATATTTTGGGTCTTGTTTTTCAGGATCCAAAACAGTATTGCCATCACGCGCCGTGGTAAATTGAATTGTATTCGCATCACCGTAATAATTTACCGCAAAACTTGCTGTTCCTGCATTAAAAAGGGAGTCAAGTTTTTTGATGATTATTCCTGATTTAATATTCGATGTATCAGTAGCTAAATAACATCCGGCAATTTTTAGTTTTGCTTGCTGAAACATTACAGAGTCTTTTTTCTCCGAATCATTCATCACCGTTTCAAATTGAAAAGCAGCTCCGGGATAACGTTGGTTCTTCATCAGAGCATCACCATACCAATAACGTTCGTAAGGATAGTCTGCTGGCTTATTGTCTACAGATTTTTTAAACCAGATCTCTGCATTTGCATAATCATGATTCAATCGGTAACAATCCGCAATTTGATGGATTGTATATTGTTCAAGCGGATCATTTGTAACCTCCGTTTTCACTGAGTCTTTTGCAACTTTTGCGCTGTCCTTATTTTTTTTGGGAGGAGCAACATACGGTTTAGAAGTGTATGGAAAGGTAAGGTCAACAGAAGTTCCTTTATCGATTATTTTTAAATAAAACGTTAAAGCACTTTTATAATCCCCATTTTTATAGGCGATATCGGCATATTCTCTCCACTCTCTTTTGGTCTGAGCAAAAGCAGTTACAGTTACAAACAGAAATAATAATGCGAAAATATTTTTCGTGTTTTTCATAACTATAATCTAGGGCAATTAGCTAATGGATTAGGTTTGTTTGTGCGGGCAACATAAGTTAATGAAATTTCAAATCCCCCGCGGTGATTCGAAACCTGTTTTAAGGAAGAGGTGTTGATATCATAACTTACACGAGCAGTGTAACTTCCTTTTTTTAATCCTGCTTCAATGATTGCAGCATCCTTGTTTCTATAGGTTGGTCCGAATATCAAATACGAATCAGAATTTTTTAAGAAGTAATGCAATAATAAAGTTGCAGTAAATTCCTGATCGTTGATCTGTTTCATATAGATGAACTTAGGTAACAATTGAATTTTTTCATTGACATTTACTTTAACACCACCATGTACATAATAACGTATCGGTAATTTATTTGACGATGCAAAAAATGTTTCAGTTGGCTGTGTTAAGTGAAATGCAGAAAAACCAATAAAAGGATTTAAGCGCGCATTATCTTTTGCATAATAATATAAAAATCCTGCATTGATATCGTGTATTACAAAATTTGTATTACTGAATGATTCTCCACTTGGTAATCCTGTATCAAAACTACCGCCATCAGCTGTTGTATACTGATTACCGAATGTAAGTTTGTCGATGTTCACACTTTTTTGAACGATCCCACCTTGAATTCCCAATGCTAAATGATGTTTCTTTTCTTTGTCAAAAACAACATCATAACCAACTGATAATAAAGCACTCAAAACATTGTAATTTCCCACACCTGCACGATAATTAAATACCTGGAGACCAACTCCAAATTTTTTTACAGGCATGTCAAAGGATATTCCTGCAGTTGTAAATGGCTTTGTGGCTACTGCCATCCATTGAGTACGATAGTGTGCGTGAACACGATATTTTCCATCAAACATTCCTGTCATAGCAGGATGCAAACCCGTTTTGTCAAAACCTTTTAATTTTGGAACCTTGCTTTCAGTAATCATAATATTAGCCCGGGCATTGGAAAGGTTAGTGTATTGATCTAATGGAATCAATGTATTAATTCACCCCAGTTGTTATAAATTTTAAATTCTAATTTCTTAAATGGTCCGCCATAAACATAAAAAATATCATTTGCTCCATCTCCATTCGGAGTAAATCCTGTTGGTACTTCAGGTGGCATAGAAATGATTTCTGTTTTGCAGATAGTATCTGTACAGCCATTAATATCAGTAACAATCAAACAAACATCATAATATCCTCCTGCTCCATAAATATGAGTAGGGTTTTGAAGGGTTGATGATGAGTCGGCTGAAGAATCTCCAAAATTCCAGAACCAAGAAATTGGACCATTGGTTGATTGATCAGAAAAATTAATCGTCTGATTTACATTTCCTGTAAAGTCATCAGCAGTGAAAGCTGCGCCAGGTCCAGGCAATACATTTACTACTTGTGTAACAGAATCAATACATCCTTGAGATGATTGAACGATTAAGATAGTATTGTAAGATCCAGCTGAAGGGAAGTTATGCGTTGGGTCTTGAATTGTACTGTTCGGGCTGGAATCACCGAAGGTCCAGTTCCAGGAAGTGATAGTTGCACCTCCACCAACTGTAGACATATCCGTGTAAACTGTCCCATCGTCCAAACAAATTCCGTTAGCATTAAAATTGGCTACCGGTTTTTCAAATACGTTTAAAGTTTGGGTAAGTGTATCAACGCAGCCATTATTAGATGTGACAATTAATGAGACGATATAAGGTCCGCCAGAACCATAAATATGTGTAGGGTCTTGTAAAATACTTGTTCCCAGATCGCCAAAATTCCAACTCCAACCTACGATAGTTCCAACAGATGTGGAAGCATCAGTAAAGACAACCGTATCTTGCGGACAGGCATTTACACTGCTGAAGGCTGCTATTGGTGAAGGGATAATTGTAATATTAATAGTGTCAGCGTTAGAACGACAACCTCCATTGTTTGTGGAAGTAAAAATTAAGGTAACACCTCCTGCAAGATCATCTGCGGGACTTGGTAAATAGACCCCACTTAAAGACGTATCGCTTGGTGCGAATGAGCCGGTTCCACTTGATGTCCAAATTCCATTACTAGTTGTAACGGTCGCATTCAGTCCGATAGGATTACTTGCACAGGCACTGTTACCTGAGGTAATTACTGCAATTGGTGTTGCGGTAAATGTCACAGTAGTACTGTCGCTAGCTGCAATACAATTTCCATTTCCTGTGGATATAACATAAAGCATAACTGTGCCTGCTGCAGTGTCTGCAGTGCTAGGAATGTAGGTGGTGCACAAGGAAGAAGGACTCGCAAATGTTCCCGTTCCTGTTGTAGCCCATAAGCCACCAGTTGATACTGTGAGTGCCGCACAAACAGGAACACTTGCTGTATCTTTACATACAAAAATATCAGCTCCTGCGTTTATGGTAGGTCCCGGGTAAAAACTAATGATCACTTGATCGGTATCAGCAGGGCAAAATCCGTTCCCAGTGGTATATAATATTAATGTGTCTGCTCCACTGGCAATGGCAGCAGCAGTGGGTGTATACGTAGGATTTAATGTGGAGCTAGAAGGAGAAAAACTACTTCCGAGTCCTCCGATCCATTGTCCGCCAAGGGCATTCAATATTGTACCACCCATTGTAATGGTTGAATTGTTTGTACAACTGATGGTGTCGCCACCCGCATTTGCAATTGGACTGCCTTGAATAGTGACTGGATAGACTATTGTATCCTTACATCCAGCTAAAGTAGTAACAACCAAACTTACATTGTAAGTGGCTCCGGCACCATAAATATGGGATGGATCTTGCAGCGTGGAAGTAAACCCGTCACCGAAATTCCAGTTCCATGCAGTGATAGAACTTCCGGGATCTACGGATGAATTATCTGTAAAGTTTATTGGAAGTCCCATACAATTAGGAGCATCACTTATATAATCAGAAATAACAAAAGAGATATTAACCGTATGCGTCATCGTATCGGCACAAGGTGTACCATTGTTGATGATCAATTGAACAGTATAACTTCCTAGTGCAGGGTATGTGTGAGAAGGGCTTGTAACAGTAGTTGTCGGGGAGCCATCACCAAAATTCCATAAATAAGTGTTAGCAGTTGGGGTGGTTGTATTTGTGAAATTAATTGTTGTGCCGGCACAAGCATTACTTGAATTGAAACTTGCCACAGCAACCGGCGGGCAGTTGACAACGTTAAATTGAAAGTCGCGTAGGATCTGACCTATCTTAACGCCATTCCGCCATTCTTCGCATTTTACTCCGGCAACAAACTGGCCCAAGATCGGTGGAACACCATTAATTATTCCTGTCGAACTTATTGTCAAAGAGTTTGGAGTTGCTGCATCTAATGGATTATTGGCGCCATAGGTGCTGGACCAAGTAACAGTAGGTTGTGTAAACACACAACCTGGCCATGTGGCAGCAGGAAGATCTGTATAAGGGGTGTATAAAGAATAAACAAGAGAATCTCCGTCAGCATCAGTAGCACTGTGGTCTACAAACATATTATTTCCCTGACAAACAAACACAGGTGGTGGTTTTACCCATTTCGGACTGCTATTCGCGATCACAACACCGTTATCAGGAATATGTGCATACCAAGTTTCACCGGCAGAAAGTGGTGCTACAATATTTAATAAAGTAGAATTTCTGCAGCAATATGAAAAGAAAAGATCATACCCTCCGGCAGTTGGAGGAAGTCCGCTTACCACTTTTGTGTATACCGCTTCTTCAAGACAAATACCCGGATTCACAGCACATGTGTCAATGTTTGGTGGAACAAGACTAGCACCAGGGAATGGGATAACTATATCAGCAAGTGCAACAGTGCCGCAGCTCCTTCTTACTTCAATTGTGACAGGATTTGGAAAAGCAGCGCTACCGGCCTTGCAATCGCGATAAAGCTTTAATGTAACACGATAAGTAGATCCGCCTAACTGCTCATAGGTAAGTGAACCACCGACAATATGGGTTGCTTTGGAAACAAAAGACAGAAAGAAGATAAAAATAATTAGCAGTAAAAATTTATTCTTCATTCAGTTAATTCTTTAGACGTTGAAAACAATTACGAAATGTAAATGTAATAATTTTTTTTTCATACAAATTTTTATCGTCCAAAATGTCATATTTATAATTAAAAAGCTTAGTTTTGACTAAACTTATTATACATAAGCATGAAAAAAGTATTACTAACAATAATTATTTCAGGGATTTCATTTTTAGCTTCTACGGCACAAATAAATATTCAGTGGCAAACACGTTATTCAAGTGCTGGAAGCAATATTGACAGGGCAGAGGATTTGTTTATGGATGCATCAGGAAATGTGTATGTTACTGGTTTAGGAATGGGTGCTAGTGGAAATTTCGATTACGTTACAATAAAATATGATCCTGCCGGAGCTCAGTTATGGAGGTCGGAATATAATGGTCCGGGAAATAGTTTGGACGAAGCGCATGCTATCACTGTAGATGGATCAGGAAATGTGTATGTTACAGGCTGGAGTTATGGTGGTGCAGCGACAGGGTATGATTACGGAACCGTAAAATATAACTCTTTAGGAGTTCAACAATGGGCAGCACGATACACAAATACTGCCGGAGGAACAGACGAAGCTTGGGATATCGGTGTAGATAATGCAGGAAATGTTTTTGTTACTGGCAGTAGTGATGGTGCAGGAACAAACAGTGCTGCTGCAACTATTCGATACAATTCTGCAGGTGTTCAACAATACGCAAATCGCTACGATGGAGCAGGAGGAGGAATTGATACAGGCTATGGTATCTTTGTGAATTCTACAACAGGGGAGTCATATATTACCGGATATTCATATGTCAGTACAGCCGCCGATTTTAACTACATCACCATCAAATACAATTTAGCAGGTGCACAACAATGGGCCACTCAATATAATGGGCCAAATTCAAAATATGATGAAGCCAGAGCAATCTCTGTAGATGGTTCAGGAAACGTCTATGTAACTGGATATAGCCAGACATTAGTTCTGACAAATTATGATTATGCAACAGTAAAATACAATTCTGCAGGGGTTCAACAATGGGTTCAATTATACAACGGGACTGGGGATGATTACGACAGAGCAAATGCTATTGCACTTGATGTGTCTGGAAATGTATACGTAACAGGGAAAAGTGTTGGGGCAGGAAGTGCGGCTGAAGATGCATTAACTATTAAATATGATAATGCAGGTGTGTCACAATGGACAGCAAGATATAATGGACCTTCAAATGGTTATGACGAAGGAAAGGCAATAGTAGTAGATCCAACAGGAAATGTTTATATAACAGGGTATTCTTTTACCTCCGGTGCTAATAATGATTTTTTAACTATCAAATATGATGCTGCAGGAGCTCAGCAATGGTTAACAAAATATAATGGTACAGGAAATAATGCTGATCAGGCAGCAGCGATTGCTGTTGATGGCATTGGAAACGTTTTTATTACAGGTTTGAGTAAAGGTGCGGGTTCGAACGAGGATTTTGAAACGATAAAATATTGTCAACTGACTTCCGATGCGGGTGCTGACACAACTATTTGTAATGGTAGTTCTGTTCAATTGAATGCTTCTGCCCCTGCTGCTGTAAGTTATGTTTGGACTCCTTCCACCGGACTAAATTTTACAAATATTGCAAACCCTATTGCAAATCCTACTGTTACTACAACTTATTTTGTTTCCATTACCAATGTGAATGGTTGCACTGATATGGATAGCGTTGTAGTTACTGTAGTTCCATTACCAGCACCTAGTATCACTCCTAGCGGGGCTACATCATTTTGTACCGGAGGTTCGGTTACATTAACTGCCGCTGCTGCAACTTCATACTTATGGAGCACTTCTGTAAATGATACATTACAGTCGATCACAGTTTCAGCAACCGGGACCTATTCAGTTACAATAACAAATGGTAACGGATGTTCAAGTACAGCCACACAATCTGTTAGCGTTTTTGGGCTTCCACCTGTTGATGCAGGTTTGAATGACAGCACCTGCTTAAGTGTAAATTATAATCTTTTGGCATCGGGAGCAAGTACTTATGTTTGGTCACCGGCATCGTCCTTAAGTGATCCGAATGTTGCAAATCCAATTGCCGGACCAACCGTTACCACAACGTATACGGTTGTTGGAACAGCAGTAGGTGGTTGTTCGAATATTGATTCCGTTACCATTACTGTTTTAGGAAACCCCGGTTTGCCTACTATTGCAGAAGTATTAGATTCGGTGAAGTGTACCCCATCCTACTTCGGATATCAATGGTATTTTAACGGTTCCCCAATTGTTGGTGCAACAAGTCAGAATTATAATTTTACCGCAAATGG
>JAPLDC010000299.1 GCA_026391935.1 Bacteroidota bacterium
GCAGACTTTTCACCTTTGATAACCGACATCGCGGACGCGAATTTTTGCGCCGCGGAATACTTTTTCTTTACTCTCATTGTTGTTTTATTATACCAGATGATGAGAGTTTGATGCTTTTCCTTGTTAGGGGGTCAGTTCAAGGACGTTCAAAACGGAGTAACGGACGAAGAAATGGCGAAGAAACAACGCAACATCCCATATGCTACCCACAAAATACAACCTCTTATAGAGATACGTTACACGATTTAAAAGATTCTTCAAAAGAAAATTCCAAAATGAAGGATGATATGGTATGTTAAAATAACTTATGATATTAGATATTGGATCAGGACACAAGCCATATAAACAAGCTGATATATTGCTTGAAAATTACTCTTCGGGAAATGAACATCGTTGGGGACAAGATATCGTTACAGACAGACCAACAATCCTATATAACGGGGATTTCTTCCCTTTTAAAGATAAAGCTTTTGATTTTTCCACGTCTTTTCATGTGTTAGAACATGTTGACCATCCAGACAAATTTCTCGAGGAAATAGAGCGAATATCTAAGGCGGGATACATCGAAACACCCTCCGAAATAGCAGAGCTAGTTTTTACTCCATATGATAAACATAAGTGGATCATCTATAATGATTCAGGTAAACTTATAATCAAAAAGAAACTAATAGAAAACACATCCAAACTAGGAAAATTATTTGACTATTTATGCGACAATGAACATGGTTTTAACGATTACTTTTATTTCAAACGAAAAAGCCTATTCTTTGTAGAGTACTACTGGAAAAATAAAATTAATTATCAGATAGTAGATGCTTCAGAAGAAAATTTCAATAACCTATACGATGATAAAACATTAAAAAAACTATCAACCAGAAACAGGATTTCTAACTCAATTAAGACCCATTTTAAATATCACGCAAAAACATTAAGCGAAGTTCTTTTGTTTCTTGAAAAGAATATTATTACCCCTTGCTGTAAAACGGGCGTATTACACAAACAAAATGATTTTATATGTAAATCCTGCTCCCGTGAATATTCAATCCAAGGAAAAAAGATTTTTTTAATACCATAACCTCGGAATGGTCATTAACTCCAACAATAAGGGTAAGTGGTTCAGAATTCATATTAATAAAATTTTAATTTTTATCAAATCTATTTTTTCCTAGGAAAGAATGACTCCAGTTTACGAACTTTAGTTCAACAAGTAAGTGCGACACTTCAGATATAATAGAGTATTTCACCCGGAGTATATTTTTTTGTCTTTAAAATCTCATTATAAAAGGTTATCCCCGCTGGACCCATGCCTATTATGGCTAATTTAAATTTTTTAAGCATTTGTTTGAAGAATATCAAAAAACGTGGTTTAACACCAGTTATTTTTACTCAATAGACTTACCAACTCGGGTCGCTCTGGACTCCTCCAACGGGTTGCGTCATTGATTAGATATGGAAACAATACAAATGCCAGCAGGAACCAGGGCAAAAATAGCGGTTCCAATAACAGTGAAATACTGCCTTTACGCAAGAAAAAGTACTGAATCTGAGGAACGGCAAGTGCTCTCTATAGACAGCCAGATCAAGGAAATGCTCCAACTGGCTGACCGGGAAGGGTTAGAGGTGGTTACGATGAAGAGAGAATCGCATTCGGCAAAAGAAACCGGGCAACGACCAGTGTTTAACGAGATTGTTGAGGAACTGAAAGCAGGAAAATTCAACGGTATTTTAACTTGGGCGCCAGACCGTATCAGTCGTAATGCGGGTGATCTCGGGAAGATTGTGGACTTGATGGACGCAGGAAAGTTGATGGAAATAAGAACATTCAGCCAGCGATTTACCAATAATCCGAACGAAAAATTTTTGTTGATGATCCTTGTTTCACAAGCGAAGCTTGAGAATGATAATCGTGGAATCAACGTAAAACGAGGATTGCGAACACGAGTGGAAATGGGATTATGGCCGGGTGTTGCCCCTGTAGGGTATTTGAATCAGAAACACATTGATAAAAAATGCCAAATTATTATAGACCCAGACCGTGCTCCGGTAGTCAAAAAAATGGCGCACGATAAGTGGTCCGGCAGAAAAATTCACCAATGGCTTAAATTTGAATTGAATTTCAAAAGCGTAGGAAATCACAATATGGCACTCAGTAATGTATTTCGAACACTTCAAAATCCGATATATTACGGAACCTTTGAATATCCAAAACAATCCGGCAATTGGTATCAAGGAAAACACGAACCGATTATTACGAAAGAGTTATTTGATCTCGTTCAAACGCAACTTAAACGCGACAATATTGTTCGACAAAGCAAAGAGTTCGCCTTTACGAAACTGATGGTTTGCGGACTATGCGGTTCGGGAATCAGCGCAGAAGAAAAATACAAACAGCTGAAAGACGGAACGGTTGCAAAATATATTTACTACGGATGCGGAAGATCAAAAGACCGGCATTGTAAAAATCCCTACTTGCGCGAAGAAGAATTAACGGAACAACTGGTAAAAATTATTGACCGGATAGATATAAACCAGATTGGAATAAAAATGAAATTCGAGGAAGAGTTAAAACGACACAATAAATTCAACCGTGGAGTGCTTGGGGTCAAAAACAATGTTTTAGCACATCAAGAAATAGATCTAAAAACTTATGCAAAATACATACTGCGCGAAGGAACAAATGAGGAGAAACGCGAATTAATGGGGTGCTTTAAGTCAAAACTCAAAGTCACGAAAGGTGTGGTGACGATTGAATAAAATTTACACAAGCCGCGTTTCCATAAGCTTTATCGAAAGAGCTTGTTCGCTTACCCTATAAAGTTTTGCAAGCTCTTGCACGTTCTTAATTTTTGAAAAATCTTTTTTTAGAAAAGAAGTTGGAATAAGTAATTCTGATGCGAATAGATTTGCTTCGGTTTCATTTACTGAACCATCTTCAGCATTTTTGTTGCAACAGTGTCCTAAAAGCAGGTGACCAATCTCGTGTGCAATTGTAAATCTACGGCGACACCACGGATGATTAGCGTTAAATCCTATTGTTGCCGATTCGCTATCAATTTCTTTACAAACGACAAGAAGACCGGATACTTTTTTGCCAATCGAAAATTTCTTTACATCAAGTGTGTAGAGTGTTTTAAGATAATCAATGACGGACTGCAAAGAAACTGGGGCATTTGGGATTTTTGCATTAGAAATTAATTTCTTCGCAAGATCTTTCGCAACTTTCTTCCTCGGACCAAAAACGGGAAGTTCATTGTCCATTTTTCTTTTGTTTAGCGAGTTCAATAAAACGGTCAATTGCATCTTTGTCTTCGTCAGACAGGTCTTTATCTGCTCGCAGGGCAACGCGAACATCAACAAAGTTTTCTTCTTGCCCAAGAAAATATTTAATATCACGTTTTAGCACTTCGCTAATACGCTGTAAAAGCGGGGCGGTGATTCCGCGTTCACCACTCTCAATAAGAGAAATCGCGGTTGCTGATTGAAACCCCAAAATAGTTGCTAGTTGCGCTTGAGAAATACTGAGGCTTTCTCTCGCATCTTTGATTCTAGCCCCTATATTATTAACTTTACTTTCGTCTTTTTTCATATTGTTATTATACATTTTTCAAAAAGAGTTGACAAGCAATTTGCGATTTTGATATACTTATATTAGCGATATGAAATAATTCTGAAAATTTTCCGAACGATACCATCAAGGCTCTATTCTATAGACTAAGAAACAACTTACTAAATCAATAAGATATTAAAAACTAATTAAAATTATATGGCAGAAAAACCTAAAAGAATTATGAATCCTAAAAAATATCTCTCCTTAATAAGCGAGGGGAAGATTTTTACCTTGGACTTGAAATAAAAAGTGGTGTAGAAGAATTGCTGAAAAACCTGGGATTTTCGGAAGAGTTACTGCCGGGAGAAAAAGTGCTTCCTATGCCGGTCGGCACAACTACTGAGTTTAATGCTGAAGGTAAAGAAAAAATTCTCAAGGAAGCGCCTAAAGAAACCGTATACTATCCCAGAGAATGGAGTGTTAAGGATTGGGGTGGATATGAACATTCCGGAGTAAATTACATGCCGTATGAGCGGTACCCTCGGGAGTTAATTCCGCCTCCGGGTTTTGAATTACAAATTACAGAAGAGGACGGGAGAAAAATTATCATTTCGAGAAAATTCAAAAATACATCTGATGAATACGATAGTATAAAACATGGGATGAACATGCTTCTCGAAATTTTCAAAGATATGCAAGTTTATAAAGGTGATATGACATCTGCTCTTAAAACTCGCGTAATTAGATTAAATTGGGAACTTCTTCCTCCTGGCATAAATCCATGGAAAAGAGTGAGCGAACAGGTTAAAAAAATCGCAGACGGTAATTCATTGGGTGAAAAAGCGATGATTGCCGATCGGTTCAAACACATAGAAAAATATAATCCTAATCAGGTTGCTATTGGTCTCGGTGGATTTACCGGGTATTTAGTGTTTGGTTTTACTGGGAAAAATATTTATCTGCTTGAAAGTCTCCGATATGGAAATGCTACTTATGTTTTCGGTACTGACTGGCAAACACTTTCCCAAATGACAAAAGCGGAGATTTTACAAAATGACTATCATGAGAAAAGAGTTATCCATAACGACGATTGGATTAATGGAGTAAATAGGTTGCTCTCCTAAAAACCTATTTCAAAAAATACAGCTCGATTTATCGCAAGCTGTATTTTTATTTCGGAACCTGTGCGGGTCATCCGATACTGTACTCCAAAAACCTATATAAAAAGGTCTTCCGATAACAGGTATTCTTGGCGGTGTGTATTGGACGAAGTTCGAATGTATTTCGGGCAAAATCCGCAGGATTTTGACGACTAATCGCACGCGCCACGCGCGTGGTGGCTCTAAACCTCTCCGTACGCTCCGAGTGCGTGGTGATGCGACCCAATGCGCCTCGGACACACTCGCGGACTCGCGTGTGCAAAAACCAAAAAATTTCCTTGCATTTTTCTCGCTTCTCCCCCCCCCACCCCACCACCGCGAAGCGGGAAAAGAAATGGAAAGGAAATTTTTGGTTTTGCTTAGCCGTTTCAGGCTCCAAAAAGATCAATCTTATTTTAAAAATTTTGTTTGCTCTTTTCTCCACCCTCACGGCGACCGAGGCGCCCCCATATCCGCGTTTGGTAGTAGTTCTACCATCCGCGAACCACACACAACCGCCTACGCGTAGCACGCTCACTT
>JAPLDC010000346.1 GCA_026391935.1 Bacteroidota bacterium
AGTAAGAAAATAAATACCATTTGGAAAATTTCCGCTATTAATCTTTAATTTATTTCCAGTAAATTTTTCAGAGTAAATCAAAACACCTAATGGATTAACAATATCAACTGTTAGTTCCTTATTACTATTTGAAATCACATCGATAAATAATTCTTCTCCGCAAGGATTAGGATACATATGAATAATACTCTTATCATCAAATGAAACTATACCTGTACTTATAAAATTAATCACATTAGAAGTGTCAGAACTGCAACCATTAATATCTGTTACAATTACATAATATCCACCATCAACTGTTGGTGTATAACTTATTCCTGTAGCGCCAACAATAAGCCCCGAGCTATTGTACCATTGATTTCCAGTTAAAGCATTTGAATTCAAAACTGTTCCGGCTTGAGTTATCACGGGAGTTGTAGGTAAAGGATGAACAATTAGATTAATAACATTGGAGGCTGCTGGATTATTTGTTGCACACACATTTGACGAGTTTACAACACATGAGATTACGTCTCCATTACTTAAAGATGAGGAAGAAAAAGTACTGCTGTTTGGTCCGGCATTTATTCCATTCACTTGCCATTGATAAAAAGGAGTTCCTCCTCCATTTGTAATTGCAGCATTAAACAGTGCAACATCACCAGCACATATTTCAAAATCCGGAGAAGAAATAACATTGCTTACAGGATCAGTTGTATTGATAATTGCTGAAACTATTACCCTGCTGCTGATACAAGATTGAGCGATCTCCCAATCATAAAAATAATAATAGTAAGCAAGATTAGCAGCACTATTCCCTGTGATTGAAACAATTCCGCTCAAGTTATAAGGATAAGCTCCACCGGCAGAATTTCTATATAAATTATTTGCTCCAGCCACTCCAAGTTGTAGATCTGTTCCAACAGGTACATTAAAATTCAAAGTAATACGTGATGATCCTGCAGGAATATTTATTATTGCCGATTGCAATACAGTACCGGCGCTATTTCTAAGTTGAATCGTTCTATTTGCAGTGGTACTTGCATTCACCCATACTGAAATTAATTTGAATGCATTGGTAGAAGTAAATTTCAAATAATGGTAGGTAGCAGCAGTAAAATAGCCTCCTGCACCTATCGTATTATTTATTGGTCCGACATATTGTGAAGCACCCGCAACTGAGTTCTCCACATAATAATTAGTTGTAGTGGATAAAACAGGAGTAGTATAGGAAGTACCTGTATTGATCACACTTCCACCGGAAGGAACAGAATACCAATTTAAAACTCCGCTTCCTGTAGCACCTAAATTAAGTGAAGTTGGTCCGCAAACCAAAGAAGAATCACTAGCTACCAAAGGCAGATCCGGAATATTAATGACAACATAATTAATTTTATAAATAGAATCTCCTCCGGCACAATTTGATACAACCAAACTTACACTGTAGGTGCCGTTCGCTGTATAAACATGCGTAGGATTCTGCACAGATGAAGTACCTCCATCGCCGAACCTCCATGACCATGAACTTGCACTACCACTAAGATCATTAAAATCAACTACTCCACTGCAATGATCAAAAGAATTGATACTTACATTTGCTATCGGCGCTAATGGACTCAAGTTTACATTTACTACTGTTGCCGCTCCAAGCGTAACATTTATACCGCTTATGGTTTGTGATACATAACCAGGAGCAGAAAATGTAACACTGTAAGTTCCTTGATAAATGGGACGATGATAATTACCGACAGGGAGAGAAGTATAAACATGAGAACTATCAAAATCATGACCTGAAATAAATATTTTTGCTTTTACTGGCTGATTCGTACAAGCATCTTTTACAATTCCTCGAATCCCATGCAAGGATTCTTCCATATAGTTCAAATAGGATTTATAATTTTCATTCCAATTATTCGTAAAATCAGAAGCTGGCATCAATTTAGTATTCGATGTTTCAACTGTAAATTCACGACAATGTTTATAATAGTTCATATAATCTTGTCTACCGCCAGTTACCTGATACCAGACAAATCCATTTGTATATCCTGTTGGAGTAACACTTGTAAAATAACCGGCAGGACTATTTGCAAATACAGTATCGGCATATTTCTTTGATTCTCGTTTCCACCAATTGTCATCAGCATGTAAAGTAGCCCAAGTATCCCAAGGATAATTTGCTACTTCAGCTCCACCATGAAAATTCGCAGCCATCACAAAGTCCTTCGAATCTGCAAAGGACATAAAAAACTGTGTTTCAGGCTGCCATGCATTTCCGTCAGGATGTTGGCCAGCTTGTGGGTCAGGATAATTTCGATTAAGATCAATTGCATTTGCATTATATCGCGTTGCACCTGTAACTGTTGCATCCCCACCAGCATATGTTCCATCTGGGTTCGCTAAAGGACATATCCAGATTTCTATACTATTTACGAGGGAAGTAACACGTGCATTCGTACCGTAGTTTGAAAGCAAATAATCGATGTAATTAAGCATTCCAATATAACCAGAAGTTTCATCACCATGCATTGAAGAAGTATATAAAAACTGAGGTTCATCCTCTCTGACATTAATATTATCAGTAATCTTTAACATCAATAATTTATGACCACTTGGCAAGGTTCCAATATTTACTAATTTACAGATAGTAGGATGATCAATTGCGAACTGACTCATCATTGCTTCATAAGAAGAATAGGTCGGATAAGCCGACAAGGCTTTTAATTGCTGAACTGATGAAACTCTTTTTGTTTTATGTTTTTCAACGCTGCCCGGATTTGGTAAAATAGTATATGCATAATTCAATAATAAAAATTTTCTGAATTCTTGGTTATTAGCATAAGCCCATACTTTTCCATCTTTAACATTATCAATGGAAATAATTGTAGTTAGGACAGATATTTCAGATTTATCGGCAATTGGAAAGGTGAAATAAACTTCCGTTTTATTTTTGAAAAGTTTGTTTACAGTTTTTTCTTGCGATTTAGTTAATGTCTGAGAAAAAGATGAAAGAAATAAAAGACAGAAAAGTGAAAGGAATAAATTTTTCATGATATTAATATTAACGTATGTAAAAACTATTGAGTATTCAAAAACATGATTTGAATCACTAAACATAATAACAATAATTTAAATATCCAATAAAAATAGAATGAATTAAAGAAATGCATCTTTAAGTTCAACCCTTACCCCTATTTTAATAACTCAAGAAATTCTATGACATACATCATATTTCTCCCTTTCCTATTCACCTACATTTGGCGTCGATTATTGAAACAAGTGTGTTCAAATCGGACAATCTTATCCAATTTAAAAACAAAAAACTATAATAAATATGGAAACATTAGAAATCCTTAACGTAACGCTCATAGAGCCAAGATTAAAACACCCAACAATTTTTGAAAAATTTGATGCATTACAAGCCGGAGAAGGCTTTATTATTCACAATGATCATGACCCAAAACCTCTCTATTATCAATTGCTAGGAGAACGCGGAAATATCTTCACGTGGGAATACCTTGAAGAAGGTCCAGAATTTTGGAAAGTTAAAATTGCAAAGTTACAAGCTGGACAAAAAGAATCAACGATCGGGGAGTTAGTAACGGGGGATTTCAGAAAAGCAGAAATTTTTAAAAAATACGGCTTGGATTTTTGTTGCGGAGGAAAAAAAACACTCACACAAGCATGCAAAACAAAAGGATTAGATGTTGTACAAATAGAGAAAGAATTAAAAGAAGTTGAGGCAATAGTAGCTAATCCATCACAAGATTTCAATAGTTGGGACATCGGGTTTTTAGCTGATTATATTCTCAACACACATCACAAATATGTAAAACAATCAATTCCTGTTATTTACGAATACACTCAAAAAGTTGCTAAAGTTCATGGAGAAAGACATCCTGAAGCAATTTCAATTGCCGAAATATTTTTAAAAGTTTCTGACGAGTTAAATCGACATATGTGTAAAGAAGAAGATATATTATTTCCCTATATCAAACATTTGGCAACAGCACAAAACAACAAAATGAAAATAGAACCATCTCCATTTGGAACTGTAGAAAATCCAATAAACTTGATGGAACAAGAGCATGATATTGTAGGAAGAATGTTGGAAGAAATAAAAGGATTGGCAAATAATTATACTCCACCAGCAGACGCATGTACCACTTTCAGGCTTTCTTACGCGAAACTTAAAGAATTTGAGGATGATCTACATCAACACATTCACCTTGAAAATAATATTTTGTTCCCAAAAGCAATTAAATTCGAACAAGAATTAATATAAAT
>JAPLDC010000254.1 GCA_026391935.1 Bacteroidota bacterium
CTCATTTATTGTGGTCTCAGGTTCTGTTTCTTGTAAAAAAGATAAAGGTACCGTACCTGATATGGGCTATAATTATTTTCCAAATCAAGTTGGAACGTTTGTAGTGTATGATGTCGATTCATTTTATTATAATAGTTTCACAAGCCATATTGATACCTTCAAGTTTCAGTTAAAAGAAAAAATCGAATCCACTTTTTTAGATAATCAAAACCGACCAACACTTCGGTTGGAAAGATATATACGTAATTACAATCCTCTGGTATCCTATAGTTCATTGCCATGGACATTAAGGGACGTGTGGACTGAAAACAGGACGGTTACAACGGCAGAAAAAGTCGAAGAAAATGTTCGATATATAAAACTTGCATTTGCTGTTAAAGAAGGACAAACTTGGAATGGAAATGCTCAAAATACAAATGATCCTTTAAACTACTCGTATCAGTTTTTTGATCTTCCAAGGACAATAGGTGGGGTGGCATTTGATTCGGTATTGCAAGTAAATCAGCAAATAGAATCATCCATTTTTTTTCAAAAGCAGTATATTGAAAAATATGCAAAACGGACAGGTCTTGTATATAAACAGGTGATAGATGTTGATTCGCAGCCAAATCCTGCATTTACACCTTCTCAATTGGCAACATTTAACGCCATTCCAATCTTACAACGCGTTACATCAGGAGTTCAATATACATACATTTATAATTCATCCGGAACAGAATAATCAATATGAAAAATAACATTTCTCTCGTATCATTTTTACTGCTTTTGCAATTTTCATTTGCTCAAACTTCAAAAATCTATCTTGTTGTTTTTAAAGACAAGAAAAATTCTCCGTACTCAATTACTCAGCCGGAAAAATTTCTTTCTGAAAAATCAATTGTCCGCAGACAAAAGCAAAATATCGCTATCACGTTAAGTGATCTTCCTGTTAATACCTCCTATATAAATGATGTAAAAGCGATAGGAGTGGTTGTGAAAAATCCATCCAAGTGGCTTAATTCAATAAGCGTTTCTACAAATGATGAGAATAAAATTGAAGCGATTAAAAAATTATCATTTGTGAAAAATGTTACACTAACAGCGGATCCGTCTTCGTCAAAAATACATACTACGAAATTTTATCAATCAAATAATACACAGGTTATTTCGGAAAGTTTGTCCAAACAAAAATCGCCAGCAACTGTTTTGAATTATGGGCCATCTTATTTTCAAGCACATCAGATCGGGACAGATTGTATGCATAATAAGGGATATTTGGGACAAGGAATGACCATCGCAATTCTTGATGCAGGATTTTATAAAGCAGATTCGCTTCCTGCTTTTGATAGCTTGAGAACGAATCATCAGATTCTCGGTTGCCGTGATTTTGTTGTCGGAGATACATTAGTCTTCGAAGATTATCCTCACGGAATGATGGTGCTTTCATGTATGGGAGGAAATTTACCCGGACTATTAGTTGGAACAGCTCCGAAAGCAAAATTTTGGTTATTACGAACAGAAGATGCGTGGACAGAGACATTGCAAGAAGAAGTAAATTGGTTAATAGGTGCAGAGTTTGCAGACAGTGTCGGTGCAGATGTTATTAATTCATCTTTAGGATACAATAAATTTGATGGTGGTATTGGTGATCATTATTATTCTGATATGGATGGAAACACAACGATCATTTCAAATGCAGCGGATTGGGCGGCAAGTAAAGGTATATTTGTTACAAGTAGTGCAGGAAATTCCGGTGGACCACCATGGTATAAAATTACAGCTCCTGCCGATGCAGATAGTATTTTAACTATTGGTGCCGTGGATTCTTCCGGTGTCATTGCGGGATTTAGTTCCCGTGGCTTAACTTTTGACGGCAGGATAAAACCAAATACGTGTGCAAGAGGCGTGCAATCAGTTGTTGCAGCAACTGGAGGGGGGACTATGACCGGCAGCGGAACCTCTTTTTCTTCCCCTATCACTGCTGGTTCTGTTGCTTGTTTATGGCAGGCTAATCCTACAGCTACAAATATTGAATTGATCTATGCTATTCAGCAAAGTGCCACTCAGGCATTTTTACCTGATTCCATCCAAGGATACGGCATTCCTAATTTTTGTAAAGCGGATTCTATACTTGGTTTTATTTTAAGTGTGCATAATATAATACCCAATGATCAAGGCGCTTTATCGGTATATCCAAATCCTTTCAATTCGAATTTTGTAATCGATTATTATTCTGATAAAAAAGAAATTATTACAATTGAATTATATGATGTCACAGGAAGGGAAATTACAAGTCAGGAGCATATTGTATTTGCAAATACTAAAAACAATTTTTCGATTTCCGATTTATCTCGATTAGCCAAAGGGATGTATTCTATTCGTTTGACCAGTTCAAATCATACTTATTTTTCAAAGATCATTAAACAATAACATTATTACAGTTTTCCATTTATGAAAAAATCAGTTCTTCTCTTTTTGACCTTTAATTTGCTAATATTTAATTGTATTAAAGCCGATGAAGGAATGTGGCTTCCATTATTTCTGAAGGCTTTGAATGAATCGGATATGCAAAGTAAAGGGTTAAAATTATCTGCTGATGATATTTACAATATCAATAGATCAAGTTTAAAAGATGCTATTGTTCAATTTGGCGGAGGCTGTACAGCCGAAATTATTTCGGATCAGGGATTAATGTTAACGAATCACCATTGCGGTTACGGACAAATTCAGGCGCATAGTACTGTTGAAAATGATCTTTTGACAAATGGTTTCTGGGCAAAAACGCAAGCAGAAGAGTTACAAAATCCCGGTTTAACAGCAACTATCATTGTCCGGATGGAAGATGTAACTGCAAAGGTGCTGGCGAATGTAACAACCGGAATGACGGATGCGGAGCGCGAAAAGAAAGTAAATGAGGCTATTTCTCAAATCACAAAAGAAGCGATTAAGGATACACATTATGGTGCATACATTCGTCCATTTTTTTATGGAAATGAATACTATATGTTTGTGACAGAAACTTTCAAAGATGTTCGTTTAGTTGGGGCACCACCTTCTTCTATTGGGAAATTCGGAGGAGATACAGACAATTGGATGTGGCCCCGACATACAGGCGATTTTTCAATTTTCAGGATCTATGCAAACAAGGATAATAATCCGGCAGAATATTCGAAGGATAATGTTCCCTATAAACCAAAATATGTTATTCATATTTCTATCAAAGGAGTTGAAGAAAATGATTTCACAATGGTCTATGGATTTCCCGGAAGAACCACAGAATATTTGAGTTCATATGGTGTTAATTTAATTATGAATGAAAGTGATCCGGCAAGAGTGAAAAAGCGTGCGATCCGATTGGCAATTTGGGATGAAGATATGAAAGCGAGCGATAAGGTTCGTATTCAATACGCTGCTAAATACGCCAGTCTTGCCAACTATTGG
>JAPLDC010000415.1 GCA_026391935.1 Bacteroidota bacterium
TGTATCTAATGGCACCATGCACAGGAACTTCATGGGTTATACCACTACCCAATCAAAACTTATTATTGCATTAGGGGCATCAAGCATAAGCGATGCCTGGACCGCATTTGCTCAAAATGAAGAAAATGTGGAAGAGTATCAGGAAAAAATTTCGCATGGTAAATTTCCACTTGTGAATGGGCATTTATTGACAGAAGAAGATCTTATTATTCGTAAAAACATTCTCGATTTGATGTGCAGAGGGAATACAATTATTGACGAAAAAACATTTGATCCAATTTCCCTTAAAAATATCAAGGCCGAACTTTCCTTGTTAGCAGAAGACGGGCTGTTAAAATTGGAAAACAATTCGATCACGATCACTGAAAAAGGTAATTTATTTATTCGCAATATTAGTTCCACTTTGGATGCTCGTATGCGAAGAAAAAAGACGGAAGGCAACATGTTCAGCAAGTCAATTTAGAGTGTAAAATTATTGATTTTATAATTTATACTTTTAAGACACACTGATAAATTCATGCGTTAATGCAGGAAATTGTTCTTGTTTTTAAAACTATGCTTTTCATCATGAAATATTGTTTAGTTTATCATTATTTTTATTCGGTAAAAACAGCAAATACATGATTGCTCATTATAGAAATATCTACTACTCACTTTTTATTTCCCTGGTAATTATTTTTTTATATAATACTCCCGGTCAAGCTCAAGATACTTCCCATATCCAAACCGCTACAAGCACTGAGCAATCAGAAATCCAATGGGTAAGCCAGTGGTCATTTGCAGAAAATCAAAACAAGGCTCTCAAATACAAAATAAAAGATTTCATAGTTGGTAAAAAAACATTAAAGCAAAGCCGTCCCGTTTCTGTAATTGCTACAGATCCAAATTCATTTTGGTTTTTAGATCAAGGGAATAATGAAATTTTTCAGGTAAGTGACAGACTGACTATAGCACATCATTTTATTGACAAAAAAGAGCTTCCATTTTCTTCGTTGGTAGGGATTTGTAATTTTCATAAAAACGAAATTCTATTTACTGACTCCTATTTGAATAAGATTTTTCTTGTTGATACTGAGAAAAAAGAATTAACTGATTTGAATGATACTTTGAAACTCAACAAGCCAACAGGTATCGCCTATTCAAAAATCAGCAATGAAATATGGGTATTGGAGACAGGTGAGCACAGGATCGTTATTTTAAATGATAAAGGAGAAATAATAAAAAAAATAGGTATGAGAGGATTAGAGAAAGGCGAATTTAATTTTCCGACTCATATCTGGATCGATAAAAAAGGAAATGCATATGTGGCTGATGCGATGAATTTCAGAGTACAAGTATTTGATAAAGACGGTGCAGTTCTTTCTGTTTTTGGATCGAATGGTAATTCGACAGGATATTTTTCGAGCATAAAAGGAATTGCCACCGACTCCAATGGAAATATTTACGTTGCAGATGCATTATTTAATGCTGTTCAAATTTTTGATCTTAATGGAAATTTTTTATACACATTTGGCTCTCAAGGCCAAGGTCAAGGTCAGTTTTGGATGCCTTCAGGAATATACATTGATGATGCCGATAAAATATATGTAGCAGATAGCTACAATTCAAGAATACAAGTTTTTCAACTAATAAAAGAAATCAAAAAATGAAAAAAATTCTAACTTTGATCTTATTAATTGCGGCTCCGGCAATTATTATTTCCCAATCAATTGTTACTACCAAACATAATTTATCTGTCGGTGGACCAGGAACTGTAAAAGCAACAAGTGAAACAGAAATTTGTTTGTTTTGCCATACCAATCATAATAGCGCTCCGGCATCACCTCTATGGAATAGAAAAAGTTCAGGTGCACAATACACGCTATACAGCAGTTCAACCATGAGAGCCTTACCTGGTCAACCTAGCGGTTCTTCAATTTTATGTCTATACTGTCATGATGGAACTGTTGCATTAGGAAGTGTATTGAGCAGGCCACAAACAATTAGTTTCTCAAATACAGTAGCTATGCCAGCAGGAACTAGTAATCTTTCTACAGACCTTAGGAATGACCACCCGATCTCATTTCTTTATGATAATGAATTAATGAAAGCGAATGGGCAATTGAAGGATCCTACTAATCTTGGTTCAAAGGTAAAATTACAAAACAGTCAATTGCAATGTACCTCCTGCCATGACCCTCATGTAAATATTAATTCTGACTTCCTCGTTGCATCTACAAAAAATTCAAATTTGTGTATCATCTGCCATAATCAAACTGCATGGGTAACAAGTAGTCACAACACTTCAGAAAAAACATGGAACCACGTTGTACCAAACCCTTGGCCGTATACTCCTTGGACAACCGTAGCAGAAAATGCATGTGAAAATTGTCACAATCCTCACAATTCAGGAGGAATGAAACGGTTATTAAAATACACTGCAGAAGAGGACAATTGTCTTGATTGTCATAATGGAAATGCGGCTTCTAAAAACATTCAAGCAGAATTTGCAAAAACATATAAGCACGATGTATACGCATACACCGGAGCACACGATCCTACAGAGGACGCAACAGTAACTACCAAACACGTTGAATGTGTCGATTGTCATAATTCACATGCTTCAACCAAAGCAATGGACAATACGAAAGCACCTGCAGTAAGAGGCCCGAATGCAGGAGTGAAAGGAATAAACCAAGGTGGAATAGCTGTAAATTCTGTAAAATACGAATACGAAATATGTTATCGCTGCCATGCCGATAACGCATTAACAGCAAGTACATCTACACGGCAAATTGTACAAAATAATCAATGTCATGATCAATCAGCAACCACAAATAGCCATAACGCATTCAGTGGATCACAAACTCACGGCAGACTTACCTCATGTAATACTTGCCACGATCCTCATGGTGTAAGTGCTTCTCAGGGTAATATTGTAAACAATAGCTATTTGATTAATTTCACAAACATTGTAACAAAAAACTCTCTTGGTGTGCTAAATTACACTAAGAATTCACCGGGACATGGAGCGTGCAACCTTTCCTGTCATAAACACGATCATATAAATTCAATCTATTAGAGTACATCCGTAACAACCAAATTGTATCTTAAATTAATAATTAGATCGCCCTATTATGAAACAAAGAATTGAATGTACAAATTGTAATAGCATTAAATGTTTTGTAAAACAATACTGTTCTGATGAATACTTGGAAAAGATTTCCAATAGCAAGAATCAAAACTTTTATAAAAAAGGGGATTCGATATTCAGAGAAGGAAATACAATGCTCGGAATTCATTTTATACAAAGAGGGGCTGTAAAAGTAGTAACCCCAAATTTGAATGGAAGAGAACAGGTGGTCCGTTTAGCGAATGATGGCAACATTTTAGGACACCGGGTGCTTGGAAATGACAAATACTACTTTAATGCAATTGCCATGATGGATTCTAATATTTGCTTTTTGGAAACTAGCATATTTGAAGAAACATGTATGAATAGCCCCTCATTTGCGTATAATCTGATTCTTTTTTATGCACTTGAATTAAGAAGAACAGAATTGCGAGTGAAATATCATGCTCAAATGAACATTCGTGAAAAAGTAGCCGAAGCATTTGTTTATCTTAATGAAACAATTGGAACAAATCCAAAAACAAAAACATTAAATATTGAATTGAGCAGACAAGAAATTGCAGACATCGCAGGAACAACACCAGAACAGGTTTCAAGACAGTTAAGCGATTTTGAAGATGAAAAATTGATTTTCAGAAATAAAAGGGAAATACAGATCCTTAATGAAAAAGGTATTAAAAACATTGTTCGCGATTACAAGATTGATTAATTTTTCGATCATTGTCTATATCTTGAATTTTTCTTCTAAATTCCCACATGTGTCTTTGCATTTACAAAATAAATATTTGACATTTTTTTGCTTTTAATCTCTATATTTAAGTTCAGATTCTAATTAACAGCAATGAAATCGGGAAGCTTTATATTTAAGATCAAACATCAAATTATCTTATTGGTTTTTATTGCTCTTGGATTAAATGTAAATACCCTATTCCATGAATATGCCTTGGACGATATTGTTGTTCTCACTGAAAACAATTTTGTTGAAAAAGGAATAAAAGGTATTCCGGAAATATTGACAACTGATTATATTGCAGGATATTCTAAAAAAGAAAACATTTTAACAGGTGCCCGCTACCGCCCTTTTTCACTAATAATTTTCGCATTGGAGTACCAGTTTTTTGGAGCAAATCCATTTGTCAGCCACTTAATAAACATCCTTCTTTTTGCCATACTTATTTTTATACTTTACCAATTCCTTCATCAAGTTGTTTTTCAGGGTCAAAATAATTATCTGGCTTTCCTAACATGCCTTATCTTTACAGTACATCCGATTCATACCGAAATAATTGCCAATGTGAAAGGCCGGGACGAGATTATAACATCCATTTTCCTCCTTCTATCCGTACTTTCACTTGTAAATTATTTCAAAAATACTGCTAGCCGAAATTTATTTGTATCATTGACATTCTTTGTTTTAGCACTACTTACAAAAGAAAGTGCAGTCACATTTCTCGGTGTCATTCCATTGGTCATCTATTTCTTCTTGAACCAAACACTTAAAAGATCTTTTGTTATAACCATTCCGTACATTCTTATTTTTGCAGGATATATGTGTATACGCTATTTTATTGTTGGCTTAAATGATCATCCTGTAAATGATGTTACTAATTCCCCTTATATCTACGCATCGTTAGCAGAATCCTTCGCCACAAAAATCTATATATTATTCAAATATATTTCGCTCCTCTTTTTCCCTTTTCCATTAAGTTCAGATTACGGATATAACCAGATCCCATATATCAATTTGCTTTCATTTCCATTTATCATTTCGCTCCTGATATTGGCAAGTTTAATTTTTGTTGCATTAGCTGAGTTTAAAAAAAGAAAAATGATTAGCTTTTGCATTCTCTTTTTTTTTATAACTATTTCAATTGGCACAAACCTGATAATTGACCTTGGCACTACGATGGCTGAAAGGATGCTATTTTTACCCTCCTTAGGATTTTGCATTCTTACTGCTATTTTGATTATTCAGTTATTCAACTATAAAAAAGTCTTGGCCTATTTAATAACGGGATTTATTTCAATTGTATTTTCATTCAAAACAATTGCTCGCAATAATGCCTGGAAAAACAACGAAACTCTTTTCTTAACGGATGTAAAATCATCCCCGGATTGTGCCAGATTAAATTTATATGCCTGTGAACAAATGATAATAAAGGCCAATAAAGAAAGTGATATAGAAAAAAGAAATACGTTTCTCACTCAAGCCATTCAATATGGAGAAAGATCATTAAAAATACATCCAAAATTTGCCTATTCCTATTTGCGTTTAAGCATTGCAAACTATCACAAGGGCAACTTTCAAAAGGCAATAGAACTCACTGAAACCGCACAAAAAATTGAGCCGAATGATCCGGAGACAAAAAAATGGGCTAACCTATTAAGTGATGAATTATATAAAGAAGGAAATAAATTTCTTGATCAGGAAAAATTTTCAACAGCAATCGACCTGTATTCCGGATCTGTGAATTTAAATACAAATAATACTGAAGCTTGGTACAATTTGGGTGGATGCTATTTCAGTATGAACGATACAACAGATGGCATGAAGGTATGGCAAAAAGTAAGAATTTTAGAACCGAATCATAAATTTAATATGACAGAGTTTTCTAAATAATTTATTATGAAAATTTTTGAAAATTTTAAATTCAACACAAAACATCAGTTAATAATATTGATCATTTTAGCATTTTGCTTAAATGTAAACACCCTTTTCAACGAATATGCACTTGATGATTCTATCATATTTACCAATAATAGTTTTGTAACAAAAGGGGTTCATGGAATACCGGAAATATTAACAACAGACCTGATGAAAGGCACTTCCGTTGGTGCAAAAGAATTAACTCAACCCAGATACCGTCCTTTTTCCCAAATAATTTTTGCGATTGAATATCAATTTTTCGGCACCAATCCAATGGTAAGCCATTTAATTAATTTATTGCTTTTTATCTTCCTTATTGCATTACTTTTCAAATTACTAAATTCCTTTATTTTTCAACAACAGCATAAATATTTAGCCTTTATCACCTGCTTATTGTTTGTTGTTCACCCCATTCATACTGAAGTTATTGCAAACGTTAAAAGTCGTGACGAGCTAATCACCTTCTTATTATTAATCATTTCCTTAATTCAATTCATCAAGTATGCTGAATTAAAAAAAATCACCTTTCTCTTATTCGGCTTACTTTGTTTTTTCATAGCATTACTTACCCGAGAAAGTGCAATAACTTTTGTGGGTATTGTCCCATTGGTTTTATACTTCTTCTTCAACAAAACGTTCATTAAATCGCTTGTCTTTTCGATTCCTTTGGCTATTGTTACCATTTTATATTTAGCACTCCGATTTTCTATAGTGGGTTTCAAATACACTGTTACCGACGTGTTAATTGCTCCATTTTTATATGCAAGTCCGACGCAGGCATTTGCCACAAAAGTTCTCATACTTATCAAATATATAGGACTACTCATTTCCCCCTTTCCATTGTCCTGGGAATATGGATACAACCAAATTCCATACATTGATATTAACTCTATACCATTTATTCTCTCATCCTTATTGATCATCACATTGCTATTCTATGCAGTTTACACATTTAAAAAAAGAGACCTACTTTCCTTTTCCATTATGTACTTTTTTGTAACCATTTCTTTAGTTTGCAACATTCTTGTAGATATAGGAACACCACTCTCTGAAAGACTATTGTTTCAGCCATCTTTAGCATTTTGTATGGTCGTTGCATTTATATATTTAAAAGCAAATGAAAAGGCAAAATATCTGACAAACTTTATTTTCATTATTATCCTGATCGTATTTTCATTAAAGACCATCCTTAGAAATGCGGAATGGAAAAATGATGAATCAATTTATTTCACTGATGTAAATTCAACTCCAAATAGTATAAGAACAAATATGACAGTGGCCTCTGAATATAATTTTAAAACAAATACAGAAACAAACATTGAATTAAGAAAAGAGTACTTTAAAAAGTCTATATTTTATTCGTCACAGGCCCTTAAAATAAAATCCAACAACCCTAGATCACAAATGGACCTGTTGTATTCTTATCATGGACTTCTAAATTGTTATCCGGCAGCTGATTTTTTTCTTCAGGATAATTTGAGCAACCTTTCCACTCCGGAAGGAAAAATAATTTTAAATATTTTAAGCGATGAATTATATAAAAATGGGAACGGCTTTATCGAACAAGGGAATATTGCGAATGCCATTGAAAGTTATTCCAATTGCCTCAAATTAAATAAGACTCACACTCAAGCATGGTACAACCTGGGAGGCTGTTATTATTCGATAAAAGATACAATAAATGCAAACAGATCCTGGGCAGAACTAAAGAAGCTGGATCCGAATTTTATCATAAATAAAAAATAATAAACACAAGTTCATTGAACAAATAATGGATAGATTCAACGTATCTTTTTTATCAAAAAAAAATCAATTACTACTGTTGGTCCTCATTACCATTGGCTTGAATTTTAACACCCTTTTTAACTCATATGCTCTTGACGATGGAGTTGTAATGACCGAGAATAGTTGTGTCGAAAAAGGCTTTAAGGGTATTCCCGAAATTTTAACCAAAGACCTCTTTTATGGTTTTGATAAAACATCTGGCGACCTGTCTGAAGCAAGGTACCGGCCATTTACCTTGATCATTTTTGCCGTTGAACACCAGTTCTTTGGCGAAAACCCTTTGGTAAGTCATTTGATCAATGTTTTACTTTTTACATTACTTATTGTTTTATTATATGAATTATTAAATGATCATATTTTTAAAAACAAAAACAACTATATAAGTTTTATCAGCTGCCTTTTATTTGCCTTCCATCCAATACATACCGAAGTCATTGCGAATGTAAAAAGCAGAGATGAGATCATTGCATTTATTTTTATCATTTCACTTTTATTAATGTTCTTTAAATACGTTAATATGCCGAAGAAAAAATATCTTGTAATTGGTAGTTTATTTTTCTTTATAGCACTTCTCACCAGGGAAAGCGCACTTACCTTTATTGCTGTTGTACCACTTTGTTTGTTCTACTTTTCAAACAGCTCAGTCAAGCGATCCCTCTTATTATCTATTCCTCTTCTTATAGTTTCAATGGGCTATTTGTATATACGGCATGTCATAATAAATGATGCACAAGCCACAGGAACTATAGTAAGTACAAATATTCTAAATGCTCCTTTTTTATATGCGACTCCATCAGAAGCTTTTGCAACAAAAGTATTTATACTTTTAAAATATATCGGACTCTTGATCTTCCCACATCCCTTATCTTTTGATTATGGATTCAATCAAATACCGTATATCGACATTTTTTCTTTCCGATTCATACTCTCAGCACTTACACTTATCCTATTGATCCTTCCGGCAATAAAACTAATAGGACAAAAATCAATATACTCCTTTTGTATACTCTATTTCTTTATCACCATTTCTATTGTAAGCAATTTTGTAGTAGATGTAGGAACTCCATTATCTGAAAGATTTTTATTCCAACCGTCACTTGCATTTTGCATCGTCCTTGCAGCACTTTATACTCAATTCATTTCCAGATCAAAATTTCTGGTACAAGGAACTTTGTTAATTATTTTGATTGCATTTTCCATTAAAACAATAGCCCGCAATTCAGTCTGGAAAAACAATGAAACGCTTGCACTAACAGATGTTAATTCAGCGACAAACAGTGAAAGAGTAAATCATTATGCAATGGAGCTTTATATTTTAAAAGCCAATGCTGAAAATGTTCCGCAATTAAAAAATGAACTGTTCCGAAAAGCTGTTTTTCACGGTGAACGCACCTTGTCTATATACCCTGTCAACCCTGTTGTTATAATGGAACTAGGCACTGCATATTACGGCCTTGGCGACTATTTTAAAACAGCAAACCTGTGGATAAAGAATAAAAAATTAATTCCGGATGACCCGAAAGCGACATATTGGTTGACTTTTTTAAGCGACATGTTGTATAAACAAGGGAATGGATTTTTAGAACAAGGGAATGCGGAAGGAGCAAATAAATGTTTTAAAAGTGCAGTTGGGTTAAATGAAAAAAATGTTGAAGCTTTGTATAATTTAGGAGGAAGCTATTTGATTATAAAGGACACAATACAAGCTTCGAAAATATGGGAACAGGTCAAAATCATGAGCCCTGACCATCCATTTAAGAAAGAAGATTTTATAAAAGGTAAATAAAATTAAGATGTTTGACCATTTTTTTTCTAAAACAAAAAACCAATTATTGCTATTGCTGCTTTTGGCAATCGGTTTGAATTTTAATACCCTTTTTAATGAGTATGCATTAGATGACCAAGTAGTTCTGACAGGAAATCAATTGGTTCAAAAAGGTATAAAAGGTATCCCCCAACTTTGTACTACAGATTATTTTTATGGATTTACAGGAGAAGGCAGTGGCTTAAGCGGTGGTAGGTATCGCCCGGTAGCTTTGATCATTTTTGCCTTGGAGCATCAGTTTTTTGGTGATAATCCAATAATAAGCCATTTAATAAATATCCTACTTTTTACATTAGTAACTGTTTTGTTATTCAAATTATTACAGAAACATGTCTTCCGGGAATATCACCACCATTTGGCATTTATCACTTGTCTGCTTTTTATTGCTCATCCGATTCATACAGAAGTGATCGCCAATGTAAAAAGCCGGGATGAATTAATTGTTTTTATTTTTTTGCAACTAACTTCTTTTGCATTTATAAAATATTCTGAGAACCGCAAAATTAGTTATGTTGTTTCAGGAGCCATTTGTTTCTTTTTGGCATTGTTAACGAGAGAAAGCGAAGTACCATTTATTATTGTTGTTCCACTGGTCGCGTATTTCTTTTTTGATCAATCTATCAAAAGATCGCTTCTATATCCAATTCCATTGATCGCAGTATTCATAATTTATATGCTCTTACGGATCTCAATTGTCGGATTTAGCCTAGGCACAAAAGGAGAAATTCTTGATGCTCCATTTTTATACGCAACGGCAACCGAAGCATTTGCATCAAAAGTATTTATTCTTTTAAAATATATTGGAATACTAATATTTCCACATCCTTTATCGAGCGATTATTCATACAATCAAATTCCATACATCAATATAACTTCAATACAATTTATTCTTTCAAGCATCGTAATTACAGCCTTGCTAATCTTTGCACTTTTTACAATGAAAAAGAGATCTATTTTTTCGTTTTGCATTCTCTATTTTTTTACAACAATTCTTTTGTTTTCCAACTTTATCATGGATGTCGGAGCACCGATGGCAGAGCGCCTTTTATTTCAACCTTCATTAGCACTTTGTATAATGCTTGCGACAGGCATTATTTACTTTATGAAGCGCTATATAAATATATCTGCAACGTTGTTGGTTATCATTGTCCTGTTATTATCTGCAAAAACAATAGCGCGGAATAAGGTTTGGAAAAATGATGAAACACTTTTTTTTACTGATGTGGAAAATGCACCCAACAGCTTAAAAACAAATGTACATGCTGCAAAATTTTATATTTTTAAGGCAAAGGCAGAAAGCGACAATGAATTAAAGAATAATTATCTCCGTAAAGCTGTATTTTATGATGAGAGAGCGCTCAAAATAGATGCCCATTATAGATTTACTTATTTGGGACTCGCTTCTGCATATTTCGGATTATTTGATTATTTGAAGGCTGCTGATATGTGGCTGCAAGCCTATAAAATAGACCCATCCCACGAAGATGAAAAAGAACGCATTCTAGGGTTCAGTGATTTTCTTCTAAATGAAGGCATTCGGAATTTTCAAAATGGAAATGCCGAGCTTGCAAAAAATTATTACAAAAAAGCGCTGGAGCTAAATGAAAATAATGCTGAAGCCTGGTACAATTTAGGAGGATTATATTTTAATCTTAATGATACAAAAAACGGAATTGAGGCTTGGCAAAATGTAAAAAAAATATCACCAGGTCATCGATTTAATAAGGACGAGTTTTCGAAACAATAATGTTTTTAAAAGATCCGGCAATTATGAAAAATATTTTATCAAACACTAAAAATCAGCTGATCATTTTGCTGCTTTTAGCATTTGGTTTAAATTGCAATTCACTTTATAACGAATATGCTGTTGACGACATAGTAGTTTTAACAGGAAATACATCTGTCCAAAAAGGAATTAAAGGTATTCCGGAAATTCTTTCCACTGATTTCTTTTATGGTCTTGAAAAAAAAGAAAGTGGATTATCCGGAGGCAGATACCGACCATTTGCCCTGGTGATATTTGCATTGGAATATCAATTTTTTGGAGCAAATCCGATGATAAGTCATTTGATAAATGTTTTATTGTTTATCATTCTTATTGCCTCATTATATAAGTTATTACGAAACCATATTTTCCGTGAGCAACACCCTTACTTAGCTTTCATAACTTGTCTCCTCTTTGTTGTCCATCCTATACACACAGAAGTAATCGCAAATGTAAAAAGCAGAGATGAATTAATTGCCTTTATTTTTTTAATTGGGGCGGCCTTTGCATTTATTAAATATACACAACAACGTTCTATAATATCTTTTTTGGCTGGACTTCTCTGCTTTATGTTCGCGTTGCTCACCAGAGAAAGTGCTGTTCCTTTTATTGGCATAGTTCCGCTAGTTGCCTATTTTTTTTACTATCAATCCGTAAAAAAAGCAATGCTATTTTCAATTCCTCTGATGGTCATATTCCTAATCTACATGGCTCTACGGATTTCTGTTGTAGGATTCAGTTACACAACAAGTTCTGATATTTTAAATGCTCCGTTTTTGTATGCTAGTCCTACCGAAGCATTTGCTACTAAAACATTTATTCTGCTCAAATACATAGGACTTTTAGCGTTCCCTCATCCATTATGTTCGGACTATGGCTTCAATCAATTAAAATATGTAGATGTAAATTCAGTGCCATTTATTTTATCCTCTCTGGTATTAATTTCATTGCTTATTTGTGCTCTTATTACCGTTAAAAGAAGATCGATAATTTCATTTTCCATCTTATATTTTTTCATAACAATTTTTTTGTTCTCTAATTTTGTATTAGACATTGGAGCTCCTTTAGCCGAGAGACTTTTGTTTCAGCCATCCCTGGCTTTTTGTTTTGTTTTTGCAAACTTGTATTTAAAAGCAAAAAGCAAAAATATATTTATCACAGAAAGTATTCTTATTACTGTTTTGTTATTTTTTTCCATTAAAACCATCTCACGAAACCAAGAATGGAAAAACGATCTGACGCTTTATTCTGCCGATGCCATCACAGCACCGGAAAGCGTAAGGGCAAATCAGCACCTGGGACACAAATTACTTGAAAAGGCAATAACGGAACCTGATATGGAGTTGAAAGAAAAAGATTTAAAAAAGGCGATCTTCCATCATGAAAAAGTTCTTAAAATATATCCTCACCAACGAATTATATATGATGATCTTGGAACAGAATATTTAGAATTGCGCGATTATTTTAAATCTGCTGATTACTATTTGAATTGTTACAATGCAGAACCCAGGAATTTGGATGCAAAAAAAAAGGTTGACATGTTAAGCGATTTGTTATTTTCAGAAGGCATTGAAAATTATAATTCCGGAAAGATAGAAGATGCCATAAAATGCTATTATAAAGCTGTAGAATTAAATGTGAATAATGTTGAA
>JAPLDC010000286.1 GCA_026391935.1 Bacteroidota bacterium
ATTGAAAACAAAAAAATAAAAATCGTAAACTCTTCGGAATTATCCGTTATAGCGAATGGATTAGAATAACATATTTCATAACAAAAATTATTTTTGATTGAAGTATACAAATTAATGAAAAATAAAAACAATGAATCCAGATCAGAAAATAATTTCATTTGAAGACACAGCAGTTGCTTTCTCCAGTAAAAATAACGGACAATTGAAACAATCAAAATGGTTGTTTAAATTTTTTGGAAACGACACACTTGTGAAGATCTTTTCCAAACTAACATTATTTGCGTTTAAGATCAAGTTGCCAATCAGTTCAATTGTAAAAAAAACAATCTTTAAACAATTTTGTGCCGGTGAAACATTAGAGGAAAGCGACAAAGTTATTCGAAAACTAAATGAATCAAAAATAGGGTCCATTTTAGATTATTCTGTTGAAGGAAAAGAAACCCTTGAAGATTTTGAACAAACTAAAAATGAAGTTATAAAAATAATCCATCTTGCTAAAAAAAACCCATCAATCCCTTACACAAGCCTAAAAATAACTGGAATTGCACCATTTGAAATTTTAGAAAAACTGAATGGCTCGGCTACATTAACAGAAAAAGATAACGAAGAAATAAAAACCATTGAAGAAAGGATTAACAGCATTTGCTATTCAGCATTTGTAAGTAAAGTACCTATTTATTTCGATGCTGAAGAAAGCTGGATCCAAAATACTATTGATGCATTGGCTGAAAAAATGATGCGAAAATATAATAAGGAAAAAGCTATTATTCTTACAACACTCCAAATGTACCGTTGGGACAGAATCGAATATTTACAGAATCTAATACTTGCTGCTCGTAAAGAAAACTTTAAGATCGGAATAAAATTAGTGAGAGGTGCATATATGGAACGTGAAAACAAGAGAGCTTTTGAACAAAATTACAGATCACCTATCCAAACTACAAAAGAAGAAACGGACAAAGACTTTGATAAAGCCCTAACTATCTGCCTTGAAAATATTGACATCATCACTTTATGTGCAGGCACTCATAATGAATCCAGCACACAATATTTAATTGATGAAATGAACAGGTTAATATTAGCTCCTAGTCATCCTAATATCTATTTTTCACAACTATATGGCATGAGTGACAACATCAGCTACAACTTGGCAAACGCAGGGTATAATGTCACTAAATACCTTCCTTACGGACCGGTAAAATCTGTTATTCCATATCTGATTAGAAGAGCAGAAGAAAACTCTGGAATCTCCGGACAAATGGGAAGAGAGTTGAGCTATATTTCAAATGAATTAGAAAGACGAAAAGAATTAAAATTATTGAAATAATATTATACTATAAAACTGAATCAAAAAGCCCCTCTTATTGGAGGGGCTTTTTTTATTTTGAGCTAATTAATATTTGAAAAATAATTGCATAATTTTTCATACCGCAATTATAAACATGCTGAATCAGAAAGTATGAGTGCAGAAATAAATTTGCTCTTTTTTTAAAAGACATTCATTAATACCATAGTTTAAACTATCTTTACACTCCATTTAAATCTATTGTTTTGACTTTTGACCAATTAAATTTAAACAAAGCGTTAATCAGTTCACTTGATGATCTA
>JAPLDC010000413.1 GCA_026391935.1 Bacteroidota bacterium
GCAGCTAAGAACACTTCAGTATATAAATAATGTTCACAATGGATTACTTTATTTCCATGAATACAAACAGCAAGATCTTTTGTCATTTTCCCTGATTCTACAGTCTCAACACATACTTGCTCTAGTGCATGACAGAAATTAATCAACTCTTTATTGTTATCCAATTTACCACGGAATTCTAATCCTCGTGTCCAAGCAAAAATGGATGCAATTGGATTTGTTGAAGTAGGTTTTCCTGCTTGATGTTCACGAAAGTGTCTTGTAACAGTTCCATGAGCAGCTTCTGCTTCCATTGTTTTTCCATCTGGTGTAACCAATACGGAGGTCATTAATCCCAATGAACCAAAACCTTGAGCTACGGTATCGGATTGAACATCACCGTCATAATTTTTACATGCCCAAACAAAATTTCCATTCCATTTTAATGCAGATGCAACCATATCATCAATCAAACGGTGCTCATAAACAATTCCTGCTTCTTTATATTTTGCTTTATAATCTGCTTGATAGATTTCTTCAAAAATATCTTTAAAGCGTCCATCGTATTTTTTTAGGATGGTGTTTTTTGTAGATAAATATAAAGGCCATTTTTTTGTTAAAGCTGTATTAAAGCAAGAGTGCGCAAATCCTCTGATTGATTCGTCAGTATTATACATTGCCATAGCAACACCGTCACTCTTGAAATTAAATACTTCAAAGGATTGTGCGGCACTTCCATCTTCAGGAGTAAAACTAATTGTAAGTTTTCCTTTTCCTTTTGTTACGAAATCGGTAGCACGGTATTGGTCACCAAATGCGTGACGACCGATACAGATAGGCGCAGTCCAGTTAGGAACTAAACGAGGAACATTTTTACAAACGATTGGCTCACGGAAAACAGTTCCATCCAAAATATTACGGATAGTTCCATTTGGTGATTTCCACATTTGCTTCAATTTAAATTCTATTACACGTTCTTCATCCGGTGTAATCGTAGCACACTTAATGCCGACATTGTATTTTTTTATTGCCTCAGCAGAGTCTATTGTTACTTGATCATTTGTTGCATCACGATGCTCAACACCTAAATCATAATATTTAATATCCAGATCAAGATAAGGTAGAATTAATTTATCCTTAATAAATTTCCATATGATGCGAGTCATTTCGTCTCCATCTAATTCAACTACCGGGTTAGCTACTTTAATTTTGCTCATTTTACTATAGTTTAAAGTTTAATAATAAAGTTCTGTTTTTTTTTAAAGAGTTGCAAATATAAGATTTTGATTGGAAGAAAAAAGTGCCAAAACGGTATGTCTTGGCACTTTTGTTTAAATAGTTAATTTATTTACTTAGTATCCGAAAATTTCCGGTAAGGAAAGAAAGGTTACTTTTCCATATTTTTCAAGAGTTTTTAGATCCAAACTTTCCTTTTTCCCGATCACCAATACAGTGTATTGTTTGTTTTTTAAGTGATCTTGTTCAAAATTTTTCATGTCGGTCATTGACAAATTTGGGACATTTTTAAAAATATCCATTCTTATATCATATGTCAGACCTAGCTTTTGGGCGTTTTCATAGTTGAATAGGATATTTGATTTGGTGATCCGTTCAGAACGTATTCCTTGAATAATAGCCTCTTTTGATGCTTTGAAATTGTTGTCTGATTCAGGCATTTTATTTATGAGATCCATCATACCTGACATTGCTTCCGGCAATTTATCGGCTTGCGTTCCAATATAGGAAAACACATAATTGTTTTCTGTTTTCTTTCGGGCATTGCTGTAATTTGAATAAACAGAATACGCCAAAGCTTTTGATTCACGCATTTCCTGAAAAACAACAGAGGCCATTCCTCCTCCGAAATATTCATTAAATAATCTGGAAATGGACGCATTTTCTTTATTGTAAATTCCGTCTTTTGAAAGCAGGATTACTTCAGCTTGTTTCATATCGTAGTCAACAATATATACATTCGAGTTCGCTTCCAGTTCCTGAAATTTTACAGGTAATGGCACAGGTTTTAATTTTTCAGGCGTTTTGTGTAATTTATTTAACATAGCTGTCAGCTCAGGGAGCTTATTGTTTCCATAATATAAAATACGATGCTGGTAGCTTGTTACATCTTTGATGATAGAAATTAATTCAGCGGAATTTAGATTTTTTAATTCTTCGCTGGATAAAATATTCGTGTATGGAGAATATTTCCCATATTTCCCATAAGAATAGAGTCCTCCGAATAAAATTTCGCCCTTATTTAATTTAGCATCTGCACGCTTTTTCAAAATATCGGATTCAACATTTTTTAGTGCTTCGTCATTTGGTTGAGGATTTGCTAATACATCTTCAAATAATTTGGTAGCCTTTTCAATGTTTTCTGTTAAACCATTTAAGCTTACCCATATTTGATCTTCTCCTACATAAACATCAAATGAACAACCTAGTTTGTAAAATTCTTGTTGCAAAGCTTCCGCAGTAAGATCTTTCGTTCCAAGGTATTTTAAATAATTTATTGCAACATCCAATTTTTTATTCTGGTTTGTTCCCATATCCAAAACATAATACATATCAAATGTTTTGTTCTCTGTATTTTCATTGTATAGAATCTGAACGTTGTTATTAAGGGTGGATTTTTGAATGTCCTTGTCATAATCAATAAAAACAGGTTCAATATCTTTTGTCGGGCCATTAATTATATTTTTTACAAATTCACTCTGATCATCGCGATTAACGCTAACAGGCGTAATTGTAGGTTTTTCAACTTTTTGAACCGATTTATCTTCTCCAGTTCGTTTGTAGGTAAGAACATAATTGTTTGTGTAATTAGCTTTTACAAAATCAATAACCTGTTGTTTTGTAATCTTTGATAATCGATCAATGGTTGTGATTGACTCCTTCCAATCTCTTCCTGTAATGAATGAACTGACAAAAGCATCTGCACGAGCACCATTTGACTCAAACATTTTTGTTTGCTGCAATTTCATATCGGTGATAACTGCACTTAATAGCCAATCCGGAAAATCTCCTTTTTTTATTTTTTCGATTTGTTCCAGTAACAGATCTTTTAATTGTTCAAGGGTTTGTCCTTCTTTCGGACTTCCATTTAAGATGTCAACTGAATAATCTTTGAATTCCATGTCGAAGGCATCTGCTTCCAATACTTTTTGCTGTTGATTTAAATTTAGATCGATCAATCCCGCTTTTCCATTTGACAGGATCTTATTTACAAGCATAATCATGTCGGCTTCTTTACTTCCTATTCCTGGAAAACGATATCCTATCATAACATTTTCTGCATCTGGGCCAAGAAGATTTTTTATAATAGGAGCTGTTATCGGTTTCTCGATATAGGGTTGATAGACAGGTACAGGTTTGTATTCCCAAGAACCGAATTTTACATCGATCATTTTTATTGTCGCATCCGGATCAAAGTCTCCTGATAAGCAAATGGCCATATTGTTTGGAACATAATACGTGTGGAAATATTTTTTTATTTCTGTTAAGGATGGATTTTTTAAATGGTCGATTGTTCCGATCGTTGTTTGAGAACCATAGGTGTTGTTTGGGAATAATCCTTCAAATAATGCTTCCCATGATTTTTCCCCATCATTATCTAATCCTCTGTTTTTTTCTTCGTACACTGCTTCTAGTTCGGTATGAAACAAGCGCATGACAGGATTTCGAAATCGTTCGGATTCAATGGTTGTCCATTTATCCAATTGGTTTGATGGAATATCATTCACGTAAACCGTTTGTTCTAACCATGTATATGCATTTGTTCCTTTTGCACCAATGTTCGAAAGCATTTTGTCGTATTCATTCGCAATCGCAAACGTTGACGCATATCCTGAGATACTGTCTATCTGGTGGTAAATATTTTTACGGGCGGTTTCTTCTTTTGTTTTTCGATATACTTCGAATAAGTTTTCGATCTTGTCGAGTTCAACTTTTTCTTTCGCATAATCCTTACTACCATACTTATCAGTTCCCTTAAATAACATATGCTCGAGGTAATGTGCTAAACCTGTTGCATCTTTTGGGTCATTTTTACTTCCGGCACGAGTTGCAATATATGTTTGAATTCGGGGTGCATTCTTGTAAACAGTCATGTATACAGTTAATCCATTATCCAAATGATATATTCTTGCATTCAAAGGATCGTTCGGTACTGTTTCATATTTGTAAACCTTTGCAGATTGCTGTGCATTAGTATTTATACTGTTGATGAAAAATAAAATGATTGCAATGGCAAAAACTTTTGTGATGATTGATCTTTTCATATTGATATTTTTGTTTTATGTAAAAGTAAAATTATTTTGTAATATTCAATAAATGATTTGATGGAAGGTATATTGTTCAGATAAGTGGCAGAAGCAAAATACCTGTTACAAAATACAAATTAAGTTACTACTTGGAGGGATTGGTTGTTACAAATTGTTTGCACCATTCAATTGCTTTTTCCTTGTCGGTGAATGTTTTGTATGGG
>JAPLDC010000388.1 GCA_026391935.1 Bacteroidota bacterium
GCAGTAAAAGCAAGTCATGCTGCTGTTGATTCTGTATTGACATTTGAATCAATTCTGAATGCAAAATATTCTCCCGACAAAAAATATAGTTTCGAAAATCGTGGCGCGACATTAATGAAAGTATATTCAAAAGAATATACCGAGGATTACGATAAAATGCTGAATGGTATGGTTGAAAATCGGATGCGCGAAGCAATTATTACTGTGGGAAGTTTATGGTATACAGCATGGGTAAATGCCGGTAAGCCTGATCTGAATCGCTTTGGCGATAAAGATGTTTCCGATTCTTTGAAACTTGCAAATAAGGCATCTGAAGAACTTTGGAAAAATTGAAAACTAAAAGATATCAAAGGGCATGATGATTAGTTAGCACTTATCTAATTATTACGAAACTCCGAATCTTTGTTTGTAATTATTAATAGTAGCAGTACAAAACTGTTTAATTTGTTGTGAGAAAAGCTGTCAAAATTTTTTCAATTACTGTTTTTCTTCTTGTAATTATTTATTCCCTCTTTCTTCAAAATCGTTATCCAATTTATGCAATCAGGCACTCTTTTATAATTGGTGATTCTGTCGATTCGTTTAATAATATTGTCGTTTTTAATAATGGAATGAATTATTCTCAAAGTTATGGCAAACATTATACAAAAGACAGTTCCTTTTATTTTGGTAAAAAATGGCAGTGTGTTGAATTTGTTAAGCGTTATTATTTTGAACATTTTAACCATAAAATGCCAAATGGGTTTGGTAATGCTAAAGATTTTTTTGATACGGATTTACTTGAAGGCGAACTGAACAAGGAGCGTGATTTAATCCAATACAGGAATGGGGATACGATAGCACCGATGGTTGATGATATTTTAGTTTTTGGTGGGAAGTTCGGGCATGTTGCAATTGTCACTATGGTAATGAAGAATGAAATTGAAGTGATTCAACAGAATATATACATGACTCCTCGTGAACGCTTTAAATTAAAAATTGAGGATAGGAAATACATTGTTGGTGAAAATAGAAAACCGGAAGGGTGGTTAAGGATGAAATGATTTCTTTTATTACTTAATTACTGAAAGTAATTATCTCCCATACGATAATACTTCTGTCATCTCCCGTTGAAATTAAATAATTATTGTAGCTGCTCCACAATAATTTATTCACAGAATTGACATGTCCATCCTTTTTCTCCTTATCTACTCTTAATAATAATTCAAATGTTTCTGCATCCCATATTTTAATTGTCTTATCTCTGCTGGCGGTTGCAAATAATTTGGAATCTGGAGAAAATACAATGTCATAAATTGCAAAATTATGAGCAGGAATACTTTTTATTAATGTATAGCTTTTTGCATCCCAGATGTTCAAGTGAGCATCTCGACCACCAGTGAGTAGAAGGTTTCCATCCGGAGAATGTTTAACTACATTTGCAGAAAGTTGATGTGCTGTAAACATTTTTTTTTCTTCCAGATCTATTAGGTCGAATATTCTGATGTAACAGTCACCACTTGCAATTGCTATCTCAGTAGTTTGGTAATTAATATCAATACTGCGGACTTTTTCTGCACACAATTTCTTTATCTTGATAAGCGAAAGTGTTTCTAATGAATATACAGCGAAGCTCCCATCACTACCAGCACTGTAAAAACAATTGGTTCGTGTGGAGTATTTGATATCAAATATTGGAGCAGTATGATTCTGTAAAATTTTGATCTCTTCTTTTGTCACAAGATCCAAAATGTGAATACTTCCTGTTGTTGTTCCTGCGAGTAATAAATGCTTCTCTTGAATATGGCAGATGGAATATATTGTTGAAGGGAATTGAGCAGCAAATTTTTCTGCCTGCATTGTTTCTATATTCCATAAGGCAACAAATTTGTCGCTGCTTCCGGAGAAGAAATTCGACGAATTTTCACCCCTTTCCAATGTGTAAACTGCTCCACTATGCCCAGTCAGCACACCTATTTTCTTTATTTCTATTGCCATTGCATAAAAATACGATATTTGCATGGAATTATGCTCAAAAGAAAGATTGTCATCTTGTCAGCAGCTGCCTACTGGCACATAGTTTGACTTCATGAAGCGTCATTGATAACTATAAATTCAAATCTATAATTTTTAAAAACATGAGTACAGGTAAGATCAACGTTCAAACAGAAAACATTTTCCCGATAATCAAGAAATTTCTTTACAGTGATCACGAAATATTTTTGCGTGAACTTATTTCCAATGCGGTAGATGCTACACAAAAATTAAAAACACTTTCTGCTATTGGTGAAGCGAAAGGTGATTTCAGTGATATCAAAGTGGAGGTGATCATCGATAAAGAAGCTAAAACACTTACCATCCGTGACAAGGGGATTGGTATGACTGCTGAAGAAATTGAAAAATATATCACACAAATTGCTTTTAGTGGAGCTGAAGAGTTTGTTAATAAATATAAAGATAAAACGCCTGAAGCGAATGCTATCATTGGTCATTTTGGATTAGGTTTCTATTCCGGATTTATGGTGGCAAAGAAAATTGAGATAGTTTCATTGTCTCACAAAGAGGGTTCTCAAGCTGTTCATTGGGAATGTGATGGCAGTCCGGAGTATAAGATCGAGGAAACAACCAAAACTGGAAGAGGTACTGATATTATTTTGCATATCGCAGAGGATTCCGAAGAGTTTCTTGAAAAGGAGCGCATCGATCATTTATTGATGAAATATTGTAAATTCTTACCTGTAGAAATAAAATTTGGAACGCGCAAAGAAGGTGAAAAAGATAAGGAAGTTGAAGTAGATAATATCATCAATAATCCCTCTCCGGCATGGACAAAAAAGCCTGCTGATCTCAAAGATGAAGATTATAAGAATTTTTATCGTGAACTATACCCGATGAATTTTGAAGATCCTTTGTTTCATATTCATTTGAATGTTGATTACCCGTTCAATCTTACTGGAATTCTTTATTTCCCAAGAATAAAGAAAACGTTTGAGGCGCAAAAAGATAGGATTCAACTGTATTGCAATCAAGTCTTTGTTACAGATTCGGTTGAGAATATTGTTCCTGACTTTTTATCATTGTTACAAGGTGTGATCGATTCCCCTGATATTCCTTTAAATGTTAGTCGTAGTTATTTGCAAAGCGATTCAAATGTGAAGAAGATCTCTGCCCACATCACCAAAAAGGTTGCAGATAAATTAGAGGAGATCTTTAAAAAGGACCGTGCTGATTTTGAATCAAAATGGGAAGACATCAAGATATTTGTACAATACGGAATGCTTTCTGAAGAAAAATTTTATGAGAAAGCACAAAAATTCGCTTTGCTAAAAAGTACAGACGGAAAATATTCTACTTTGGAAGAATATGCTGAAAAGGTGAAAATAGCTCAAACAGATAAAGACAAAAAAGTGATTTATCTGTATACAACAAATATCGATGAGCAACATAGTTTTATAGAAACGGCTAAAGATCGAGGTTACGATGTAATTGTTTTCGATAGCCCGATTGATTCTCATTATATCAATCAACTAGAATCTAAATTGCAAAACACTTCTTTTGTTCGTGTTGATGCGGATGTAATCGATAAGATTATTAAAAAGGAGGAAGATCAACCTTCGAAACTTTCCGAAGAAGAACAAAAAATGTTGAAACCTCTTGTTGAAGAAACCATTTCCAAGGAAAAATTCACAGTTGTATTTGAAAGTCTAAGTGAAAAAGATGCACCGATGCTAATTACGAAGCCTGAGTTTATGCGCAGAATGAAAGATATGAGTGCCATGGGTGGAGGAGGAATGGCATTTTACGGCTCAATGCCCGAAATGCATAATTTGGTTGTAAATAGTAATCACCCTCTTATTTCAAAGATTTTGAATGAGAAAAATGTTGAAAAACAGAAACAACTGACAAAACAAACTGCTGACTTGGCAATGTTGTCTCAAGGGTTATTAAAAGGTGAAGAACTGACAAAGTTTATAAAGCGTAGTGTCGATTTAATAGATTAATAGGCTCATCTGGATAAATTTCCCCTAAAAAAGGGGGATGAGAATTTTAGGTAATATCTGCCAAAAATAGTCAGCTTGTCATTGCCGGCTAATTGGTATATCCTTTGACAATATACATGCACACTAACCAAACGAAAATAAAAATATGAAAAAGTTTTTAGGATTAATAATAGGAGGAGGCTTGCTACTCTTTGTATTTATCATCTTTATGATGTATAGAAGTAATTTTAATACAGCAAATGATTATCAAAAGGCGGTTGACAACGCATGGGGCGATGTTCAATCGAGTTATCAAAGACGTGCTGATTTGGTTCCGCAGTTAGTAGCAACAGTGAAAGGTGCTGCTGAAAATGAAAGAGGAATTTTGACTGCCGTTACTCAGGCTAGAGCCGGTATTGTAAATGCTAAATCTCCTGAAGATATGGAGATAATGGGCAAGAAGATCAATACAGCAATTAATCTCGCATTTGAAGCGTATCCACAAATACGTTCAACAGAAAATTTTCAGGCATTACAAGCACAATTAGAAGGAACAGAGAACAGGATAAATTTTGCGCGCGATAAGTATAATGAGACTGTTGCTACTTATAATGCACATATATCAGGGTTCTTAAATGAAATGCTCTTGAATAAAACAAGATTCCCTCAAAAAGATTCTTTTAAAGCAGCGGCAGGTTCCGAAAAAGCACCTGAAGTTAAATTTTAATAATTTTTTATTTTCTGTTATCTGAAAATAGGAGATGCGAATATTGAAGACCAATAAACGATCTCCTGTTTTTTTCTGAACTACAAGTACAATAATAGATGAGCGCAAAAAAATTCTTTACTGCAGAACAACAAAAATCCATTCAAGATGCAATTGCCAATGCCGAATTAAATACTTCCGGTGAGATCCGTGTGCATATTGATGATGATTGTAAAGAAGAGGTGTTGGATAAAGCTGCAAAAGTTTTCCATAAATTAAAGATGAATAAGACTGAATTGCGAAATGGCGTTTTGTTTTATTTGGCTGTAAATGACAGGAAATTCGCTATTCTTGGCGACAAAGGGATCAATGAAAAAGTAACTGCTGATTTTTGGGATTCTATTAAGTCGCTTATGTTTGATCATTTTAAACAACAACAATTTACTGAAGGCCTATGCAGTGGAATTGAATTGGCAGGAGAAAAATTGAAAATACATTTCCCTCTTCAATCAAATGATACCAATGAGTTGGACAATGAAGTAAGTTTTGGTAAATAATATTTCATCCCCTCTCTAATTATAGATGTTTCAAAAACTTTATTACGAATTAAATATGTCAACTAAAATGAACATGGTTACATTTAAAATTACTCCTCCCTTGAGGGGAGGTTGGGTGGGGCTAT
>JAPLDC010000108.1 GCA_026391935.1 Bacteroidota bacterium
GGACAAAAAGTTCGCCGATTATTACAAAACAAAACCAACGAAATACTAAAAGATTACGATTTTATTCTATTACCAACCACACCGGGAACAGCTTTTAAATTCGGACAAAAAAGTTCAGATCCTATTACTATGTATCTGGAAGACATTTTCACTGTGCAAGCGAACATTACAGGCCTTCCGGCAATATCTTTACCTATGGGAAAACATTCAAACGGTATGCCTTTTGGTGTTCAGATCATTGGAAAGAAATTCGCAGACAAAAATGTGTTTGCCCTCTCTGATTATTTAATGAGCAACTGCTAGTTTTCTTCCAAAAAACATCCAAATTATTCTGCTTTAACAATTTTTGGTTCGTTTTTACGCTTTACTTGTCTAATCTTTCTTGCTATTCTAAACAATCATTGCGATATTTGTAAAGGTGGTAATACTTTATTCTTCATACAAAAAAACGATTCTTATCGTTGGGGTTTTCCTTTTTTTGTTTTTGGGCACAACTCTTCGCTCTCAGACAATAGTCGGCTATACGCCCGAGACGATGGCTGATGACCCTATTGCATCAGCCCTTGATAGTCTCTATAAATTAAATTTATTTGAAAAAGGGTATGGAAAAATTTCCTATCCAAAAAATTTAAAATATGCCTTTCCACACGATTCTGTACCGCGTTATGACGAAATGGTTTATGAATCACGTTTGGTAAAATTAGACGCCGCCTCACCTTTTGATCTCCAATATAACTCAGTCGTAAAAGGCTATATTGATATGTACACCGTAAGAAAACGAGAGCTTGTTTCCCGCATGATGGCTCTTTCACAATTATATTTCCCGATGTTTGAGGAACAACTCGATAAGTATAACCTTCCGCTTGAACTAAAATATTTAGCTATTTGTGAGTCCGCACTAAACCCTTTAGCAAAAAGCCATTCCGGAGCTGTTGGATTATGGCAATTTATGTATCCGACAGGAAAAATGTACGGACTAAAAGTTTCTTCTTATGTTGATGAACGTTCTGATCCTTATAAATCAACGATTGCAGCTTGTGAATATTTTCAATATTTATATGGCCTATTTGGTGACTGGCAAATCGTTCTGGCGGCCTACAATTGTGGTCCCGGAAATATAAATAAAGCAATCCGCAGAAGCGGAGGAAAAAAAACATATTGGGAAATACGACCTTACCTTCCAAAAGAAACACAAGGGTATGTACCTGCATTTATCGCTGTTAACTACGTGATGAGCTATACCGCTGAGCACAATTTATATTCAGCTATTCCTAAAAAAATGTTTTTGCAGATAGATACAATCTCAGTAAAAAAACAACTTTCTTTTTCTCAAATTTCCTATGCCTTGGATATTTCCGAAGAAGAGTTACAATATCTGAACCCTAGTTATAAACGAGGTGTTATTCCATATTCGCCCGACGAGGCAAACATCCTTTCGCTGCCATCCAGCAAGATGGGCGTTTTTGTTTCAAACGAGGAAAGTATTTACAGCAAAATGAAAGACACGCTGCATAGCCAGGAAATACTTGCAACACAAGAAACAATAAAAATTCACACTGTAAAAAGTGGCGAACATTTAAGCACAATTGCGAAACGCTATGGTTGTTCTGTGGCAGATATTAAATCGTGGAATGGAATTTCATCGTCTACCGTAAAACCCGGTAAGAAATTAACAATATACATTTACGGAAAAAAACCGGCAGAGACAAAAACAACAACTGTTATTGTTGAAAATAAACCAATCAAAGCAACTTAAAAAAATACGAACACCACAGTATCCGGAAAGTATAAATATTATACAATACAGAAAGGTGATTCACTTTATAAAATTGCTCAATTACACAAAACAACGGTAGACGAACTTAAGCGTCTGAATAATTTTGGTGCAAAATTCTCTTTGTTGCCCGGTAAAAAGATAAAGGTCGGCACTATCTGATATTCTCGTTTTTATTTTAATTTTTTCCGCCAATCACTACTTGTTAAAAATAAACTCTGTCAATATAATTATTGAAAATATTAAACAATGACTCGACAAATTTTTTCTTTTTTTATCTTTTTTATTTTTACGATCAGCCATACAAAAGCGCAAGACACGGGTTCCGTTTCCAAAAAGATTATTTCTTTTTGCGAAGAAAACAAAGGAAAAAAAGTTGGTAAAGGTGAGTGTTGGGATCTCGCAAAAGAGGCACTCAATAAGGCCGGGGCAATATGGACACCACCTTATGATTTTGGAAAAGAAATCCATAAAAAAGACGTTATACAGGCAGGAGATATTGTTCAATTCGAAAATGTAAGAATTGAATATCCTGATGGCTCATGGAAAGAACTGCCTCACCACACGGCAATTATTTTCAAAGTAATTTCTCCGGTTAAATTTATTATTGCTGAACAAAATGCAAACGGTAAAAAGTTTGTCGTGTTTTCCGAAATTGACCTCAGCTACATTAAAAAAGGTAAATACAAACTATTTCGCCCTCAATAGATTTTGTTCTCGCACTATTTCCACAAATTCATATTGAAAAAATAAAATTTGTTATAAATTAGCAAAAAACTCTTCTCATGCAAAAGACGTTCGTTTGCCTAATTTTTTCGTTATTCATTTTTTCTTCAAAAGCAAAAGCCCAGGATTTTACATATTCTAATGTTAGTTTATTGAATGTAACATTCAGTGGTGGAAATCTTAATATCCGAAAAGATGACGGAACAGGAAGTTATTCTGCACCACAATACGTTGCAGGCAGTACTTCACAAAGCCCTGTCGCTTATGTTAGTGGAAACGCGCCTCGCGCTGCAGCATCCTTTAATATTGATTGCCCCAACGTTCCTGATACTGTAAGTATAAGAGGCGTTGCATCTGATGCTATTGATTTTGCTTCAACAAGAGTTTACATTAATCCATCGGCCGGAACGGTTCACAATTTTAGTTATCCCGCAACAAATGGCTCTCACGTTTTTACTGCTTCCATCGTACGGTTCTTTAAACCCTTTGCTATCAATTGGGAGATC
>JAPLDC010000086.1 GCA_026391935.1 Bacteroidota bacterium
GATCTCAATTGATTTTGGATAATCTTTCAAAGATAAATAGCAATTAGCAAGATTGTTAATGGCAGTAGCCAAACCTTTTTCATTTTTATTTTTTTTGTTCGAGGTAATAAGTGTTTCAAAGTATCCGATGGCATCTTTGTATTTTCCTGTTTGTGTATATAGCAAACCAAGTGTTCCGCAAGTTTTCATTTCCCAATCTTCTCGTTTGTTCTTCCTTGCAATGATCAATGCTTCTTTCGCTTCACTCAAGCCTTTGCCATAATCTCCCGTAACGTATCTGGAGTCACTTAATGCAATGTAAGAAAGGAAAAGCCCTTTTTGGTAATTTAGTCTTTTAGAAATTTCTTTTGCGGCTGTGGCGTGTACAACTGAACTGTCGGGAGAATTCCAGCCGTATTCATAAGCAATTTTAATATGTAATAATACTTTTCCTGTATCCGTTTTTTCGTGTATCAATTCATTTAATAATGAATCTATCTGACCATTTACCGATGGTTTGAAAAATAGAAATAGTAGAAAAAATAAAACAATTTTTCTCAAATTAATTCAAGTTTTTTTTAGATACATTTTACCTAAGTTTCAATCATCTGGAAAGTTTTTTTTATTCAAAAAACGATCTATTATTTGACGTAACAAAATACGGCTTTTGCATATAGGCTGATAGTCGCCCGTTTTTTCGTATACGATAGGAGGTATGGTATAGCAGGTTTTTATTTCTTTTTTATTATCGGTTTGTATGCCGACTAAAAAGTAAACCAGAAGTTCAAGAAAATATTTTTTTATTTCGAGCATACCTAAATATGTATCTCGTAAATATAAGAAATTTATTTATTTTTCTTTTTCAAAGCAGCATTTTCTTTATCCAATTTAATATTGTCGCGGATGTCTCTCCAATATTCAGCTCCGTAAGCAACAAATAATTCTGAATTTGCTTTTATATTCTTTTCAGCTTTTATCCAACCTGAGTTTTTGTATACCACATAACAACAGTTGTTAGTTATGCCTTTCACTCTGGTTAAGCCTTTGGCATCATTTGCATATCTTGCTAATTCCTTAGGCGTAAAATAGGCATCGATACATTTTTTTTTGCTGATGTAAAATGCGTATCCGTAAATGTCTTTTTCCGCTCTACGATCTAATTCCGCTTCTGTAATGATCTCACCTAAATATTCAACTATTCTTTCCCCTTTTTTTATTTCACGTTTTGTGAATAATCCTTTTCCTGTTCCCGGAATAGTTGATTTTTTTACGACTAAGTCTTTATTCATAATTTTTTTCTGAGGCGTAAAGATACTAGAATAAATAGAGTAGGAGGAAAAATTTAAAAAGGACAAAAAATAAAACACAGAAGCGTTTCTTTCGGACTTTCGGAATATTTATTTGAATGTCAAGAAAAGAAATTAAATCCTTTTCTTTTAGTTAAATATGGAGATGAGATAGATGAGGTCCAGCATAAATTCAAACGACAGGTAGGTTATTTCTCCGATATTATTTGCTGTTTCATTTCTTTTTCTTCTTTTTATTTCACGTTCTTTTGAATCCTCTTCATTTTTCGTTTCCACAGTTGAGGAAGGATTTGCCTGTTCTATAGTTGCGTAGATTTTGTCCAATTCATGAATTGAAATTGGCCTTTCAAAAGATTTTCCAATTTTAGTTTTAAAGAGAACAGTAAAACTGTCAACTGCGTATTTTACTAATTGAGCCGATTCAAATAAAGAATCAGTGTATTCAGGAAAAAGTCCAAAATCCTTTTTTTCTTTTTGATCGACCGTTTTTCCAAGGGAAGGATGAAAAGCTATAATTGTTCCATTTTGTCCTGTTTGAGAAAAGCCATTTTCGATACCTCCAATTAGGAAGAAATGGAGACAAAAAATCAGTGAAAGGAGACTCGATTTTTTTAACATTTCCAAATTTATGACATTAAATCACATATTCCAAAAATTAGATTAACTATTTGTATTTCAGCTGATTGGATTTATTAAGTGTGCCTGAAAAAGGATGATTTTTC
>JAPLDC010000337.1 GCA_026391935.1 Bacteroidota bacterium
AAATAAAATTTGTGACGCCACCATTTTGATCAAAGGCTCTCGGGGGATCAAGTTAGAAAAAGTTGTGGAGGTTTTATAAAGTGTTTTCCTCTTAGCAATCATGAGTCATAACTTCAGTTTTGGCGGCAATTTGTTGCATAACGAACAACCGGAAATAAAAAAGTCCTAAGCATATTTCTTAGGACTTTTTTTATAATAGATAATTTTGTTAAGCCAACAAGGCTCTTGAAATTACAATTTTTTGTACTTCAGTAGTGCCTTCATAGATCTGCGTGATCTTTGCATCGCGCATTAATCTTTCAACGTGATATTCTTTCACAAAACCGTATCCTCCATGGATCTGAACAGCTTCAACAGTTGTTTCCATTGCTACTCTTGATGCAAAAACTTTTGCCATTGCACTCTCTTTATCAAAATTCATGTGTTGATCTTTCATCCATGCTGCTTTAAGACAAAGCAATCTTGCTGCTTCAATTTCAGTGGCCATGTCAGCCAATTTAAATTGAATGATCTGATGTTGATTGATCGTTTTTCCAAATGCTTTACGTTCTTTCGAATAAGCTAATGCCAGTTCATATGCTCCGGATGCGATTCCTAAAGCCTGTGATGCAATTCCTATTCTACCGCCTGATAATACTTGCATTGCGAATTTGAAACCGAATCCGTCTTCGCCAATGCGGTTTTCTTTTGGAACTTTTACATCCGTAAACATTAATGAATGAGTATCTGAACCTCTGATACCAAGTTTATTTTCTTTCGGACCAACCACAAATCCAGGTGCTCCCTTTTCTATGATCAAAGCGTTTATTCCTTTGTGTCCTTTTGATACATCTGTTTGAGCGATCACTAAAAATACAGATGCTGAGCTTCCGTTTGTGATCCAGTTTTTTGTTCCATTAACTAAATAATGGTCGCCTTTATCAATAGCTGTAGTTTTTTGAGAAGTAGCATCAGATCCTGCTTCCGGCTCCGACAAGCAAAAACCTCCAATGATCTCACCTTTTGCTAATGGAATTAAATATTTTTGTTTTTGCGCTTCCGTTCCAAATTTTTCCAATCCCCAACAAACCAAGGAATTGTTTACACTCATCACCACGGAACAAGAAGCGTCAATTTTTGAGATCTCTTCCATTGCAAGTACGTATGATATGCAATCCATACCGCCTCCACCATATTTTGGATCCACCATCATGCCTAAAAAGCCTAGTTCGCCCATTTGTTTTATCTGGTCTGCAGGGAATTTTTGATGCTCATCACGGTCAATTACTCCAGGTTTTAATACATCGTTTGCAAAATCACGAGCCGCTTTCTGAATCATCAAGTGCTCTTCTGTAAGGTTAAATAACATTATGAATATTTTTTATGTTAAAAATTGCTTTATTTTTGAGAAAAGCAAATGTAAATTTTTAATTCAAATTTTGCTAATTGTTTATGACAAATAAAAATTGTACAATTTATCATGTAATTGGGCTAATGTCAGGGACCTCGCTAGATGGCCTTGATATTGCATTTTGTCGTTTTTCTCTTGATCATGATAAATGGAAATATGAGATCTTGAAAGCTCAAACTATACCTTATTCTGAACATTGGAAAAAAGTAATTCTTGGCCTCGAAACAGCAGATGCATTGACATTTCAGCAAACAAATGTTGATTATGGAAATTATCTGGGCGGAATGGTTTCTGAATTTATTATAAGAAATTCAATTAAGGCTGATTTTGTTGCTTCGCATGGACATACTATTTTTCATCAACCGGATAAAAAACTTACTGTGCAAATTGGCTCAGGAAGCGCAATTTCGGCCAAATGTAATTTACCTGTTGTTTGTGATTTCCGCACATTGGATGTTGCTTTGGGTGGTCAAGGTGCACCTTTAGTGCCTGTTGGTGATAAATTGTTGTTTCCTGAATATGATTTTTGCTTGAATTTAGGAGGATTTGCAAATGTGTCTTATGAATATAAAGGACAGCGAATAGCTTATGATATTTGCCCGGTAAATATTGTTATGAATGCCATTGCAGAAAAATCAGGATATGCATATGATGATGGGGGGGGGATGGCGAAAGAGGGGATGTTAAGCGCTTATTTATTGAATGAATTTAATCAAATAGGGTTCTATAAAATGCTTATGGATAGTCCAAAATCCTTAGGAAAGGAATGGGTAATAAAGAATATTGATCCGATAATTGCGAAATATGAAATCTCGGATATTGATATGCTTCGCACATTTTGTGAACATATTGCTTTTCAAATAGCGAAGTCGTTAAAGAACAAACCGAAGGGGAAAATTTTGGTAAGTGGTGGCGGAGCTTATAATCTCTTTCTGATTGAGCGGATAAAGCATCATACGGAGCACCAATTGATTATTCCTGATAAAAATACACTTGAATATAAAGAGGCTTTGATTTTTGCGTTTTTAGGAATTCTAAGAATGAGGAATGAGACCAATTGCCTGAAAAGTGTTACCGGGGCGATGCGTGACAATTGTGGTGGAGCTATTTATCAATAATGCAAAAGTAAAACAGCCTCAAATGCGAGGCTGTTTAAATTATTTTTTTAATTAGAATTCATCATCGTAGAAATCTCCATCATCATCGTCATCATCAAAATTTCCATCTAATTTTACATCATCTTCCATTGTGAAATCATCATCATCTCCTTCATCTAGATCACTTTTCCAATTTTTTTTGTCTTTTTCTTTTTGAGGAGTAAGTTTAGATGGCTTTCTTAATTCTCCTGAATCCTTTGCTTTATCAGTGCTTTTTTTAATAGGACTCTTTTTTGAACTGCTTGGCTTTTTCATTTTTAATGAAATTTGTTTTGCAAATGGGTTTGTTAGGTTTCTATTTGTTACTTATTTATGCAAATCTCCGAATAATTTTATTTAAACAAAAAAATAATTGTAGGAAATTTTAAATTATTTATTTTAAAGAATTCACCGCTTTTTTATCCAAATATAAAAATAAAACATAAAAATAGAAATATATAATTTTTGTATTAATTTTTGTTTCTCTTTGGATTTAAAATAATACGTATAGAAATTAAACATATATATATTTTGGTGTATGAACAATAAAAATATTTGCATATCGTTATTCTCATAATTACATCTACATCCCCACAATACTTTTTCAAAACTTTTAAGTAATTCCAATGTTTTCGGAGTTTTCCCCTGCTTAAATGATTTTTTACCTGATCATTATTTGATTTGATTATGGAAATTAACATTATGAAGCATCTTTTTACCAAACAAATAGTTCAACTAAAACTTAAAGGCCATGAATACAAACTTCAACTCCGTTGAAAACTTAACAGAATTAGTTTTCGAAAATAAAAATAAGGCGTATGGTGCATATGCTATCAGAAAGTCATATAGTGAAAGTGTTACCAAATCATTGGCTCTTTCTTCTACATTCTTTTTAATGCTTGCATTATTTGCAATTTCGCTAACAAATAAAAAAATTGAGATCCCTGATCTGGGATTGATTAATGATCCTTATACGGGGACAAAAGAAATAGTAGTAGTTGTTCAACCAAAAGATCCCATTGTGAAACCAATTGAGAAACCTCAGACAACGCCGGTTACATCATCTGGACAATTGACAGCCTCAGATGATCCCAAAAATACCGTGAACAAAACAAATGAACAACAAAATATCAGCAAAAATCCGAATCCTTTTGGAAGTGATACTACGGCTGCTGTTAATCCTGAAATAAAAACACCCGAAATACCTGTCAAAATTCCTGAAGCGTTGAGGTTTGTAGAAAAGATGCCCAAATATGATAATATGGCTCAGTTTATTGCTGATAATTTAAAATACCCCAGAATAGCTGTTGATAATGGAACTGAAGGAACGGTATATGTTACATTTGTTGTTGAAAAGGATGGTAAAATAACAGATATTAAATTATTGCGTGGAATTGGCGATGGCTGTGAGCAAGAAGCAATGCGAGTTGTAGGAATGATGCCATTATGGGAGCCTGGTACACAAAAAAATATACCGCAACGTGTACAATGTAATTTGCCAATTCGATTCACTATTAAATAAACAATGCAGTGTTTATAAGTTAAGCAGTGTGTAAAAAAAGAGCCGCTTCATATAATTAATTTAGCAATCGTGAGTTAATAGCTCATGATTGTTTTATTTTTTTAATATCAAATCTAAACTAATACACATGTTAAATTCTGTTTTATTACAAGGCATAACTGTCGTTTCAAATGCAGCAACTCAAGTAGTAGATACTGCTAAAAGCGTTGCAGTTCAGGCAGCTCAGGCTCCTTTGGCAGCAGCTGTAGTTGCTCCTAAGCAAGATTCTCTTTCCTTGCTTGACCTAATTATGAAGGGTGGATTGATTATGATCCCGATGGCCTTACTTTCAATTTTAACGATATATTTCTTTTTTGAAAGATTGATGATTATTAGCAAAGCTTCTAAACTGGATAAAAATTTTATGAATAGTATCAAAGATTTTATTCATAATGGAAACATTGATGCTGCAAAATCTTTATGCAGAAATACTGTAAGCCCTGCTGCCCGAATGATTGAAAAAGGTGTTAGCCGCATCGGTAAACCGATCAAAGAAATTGAAGAGGCGATGGAAAGTATTGGAAAATTAGAGTTGAACAGGCTTGAAAAAAATCTTAGTGTCTTAAGTTTGATTGGAAGAATAGCTCCGATTTTTGGTTTTATTGGTACGATAGGCGGTGTAATTAAAATTTTCTATGATATATCATTAAGCGATAACATCAGCATCGGAATTATTTCAACCGGATTGTATCAGAAAATGATTACAAGTGCGTCCGGCTTGGTGGTTGGTTTATTAGCCTTTGTCGGATATTATATTTTGAATGCGATGTTAGATAAGACCATTAACAAAATGGAAACAGCTTCAGTTGAATTTATTGATTTATTACAAGAGCCAACAAAATAAAAAATGAAAATAAAACGCAGACATAAGGAAGCGGCTGAAGTCAGTACGGAGTCACTGAATGATATCATGTTCTTCCTTTTACTTTTCTTCCTGATTATTTCAACATTGGTAAATCCTAGTGTGATGAAATTGGCTTTACCTAATTCAAAGTCGGCTGTTCAAATGACACTACAGCCAGTAACAGTTGAGGTGAATGCCGATCATGAATATGCAGTGAACAAAACAAAAATTGCTTTTTCGGATCTGGAAAATGCATTGAGATTTGCCATTTCAAAACAAACCACACCAACCGTTGTGTTAAAGTTGGATAAATCTTTGACCGTTCAGGATTTAGCGGATGTTATGCAGATTGGGTATAACTTAGGAGTAAAAATGGTATTGTCAACAAAAGCTACTGATAAATAAAATGGACGCGAGTATAGAAAATAAAAGCAAATATTTGGCATTAGCATTTACAATTTGCTTTCACGCCTTATTGTTTCTGTTGTTTATATATATTGTATTCATTACACCTATCCCTGCTTTTGAAATCAAAGAAGTGCCGACAATAGATATAGATCTTGGGACAGAAGGCTTAGGGAATGCAGCAGCAGGTGGTTCAGGAAATCATGATAATGATATCGCAACCAGCACAGATGCCTCATCTCAACCAACTGTTAGTAGTGATGCTTCCAATGTTATTACAGATCCGACTGAAACAGATGTTAGTGTGAAATCGAATACGAAAAATAAAAAGGATACTCAAGTTGAAATGCCAACGATACAGGAACAAAAGGAGAGTGCAGAGCTTTTAAATGCCTTGGCTATATTAAAAAAGAAAGCAAAACATAATGGAAGTGGTGAAGGAGGTGGAAATACAGGCGGCTCGGGCACAGGTACGAATACAGGTGTTGGACCAGGGAATGATAACGGGCATGGGAATGATACACCAGGGACTGATGGCAGCGGTGATTATAAATTGACAGGAAGGATCGTTACTAAACGACCCGATCCGATGACGGATAATAAAGAAGAAGGAAAAGTTATCGTTGAGATCATTGTCGATGAAACAGGGAAAGTAATTAAAGCTACTCCCGGATTGCCCGGTTCTACAACTACAAGCTCCAATTTATATGCAAAAGCGCGTCAAGCAGCACTTTCTGTAAAATTCAATGCCAGCAGTAAAGGTATTAAGGAACAACGGGGAACATTCACTTTCGTTTTCACATTAGAGTAAAATTCATTTACTTTTGTAGCTAATTATTTTGAGCGATTAAAAGCAGTATGAATTATCAACAAACCCTGGATTATTTATTTAGTCAGCTACCGATGTTTCAACGTATTGGTAGTGCGGCTTATAAAGCGGATTTAAATAATACACTTGCCATTTGTAAGTTATTAGGTAATCCGGAAAAGCAATTTAAATCTATTCATATTGCCGGTACCAATGGGAAAGGCTCCACTTCGCACATGCTTGCTTCCATTTTGCATGCGGCCGGATTTAAAGTTGGCCTGTATACCTCACCACATCTTAAAGATTTTCGTGAACGTATAAGAGTGAATGGGAAAATGATCTCTCAGAAGTCAGTGGTTGATTTTGTTGAGCGTCATAAAAAAGATTTTGAAATTATAAAGCCATCTTTCTTTGAAATGACTGTAGGCTTAGCCTTTGACCATTTTGCAAAAGAAAAAGTTGATATTGCAATAATAGAAGTTGGTCTTGGCGGTAGGCTCGATTCAACGAATGTAATTTCGCCTCTTCTATCTGTTATTACTAACATTAGTTATGATCACACAAATTTATTAGGTGACACGTTAGAAAAAATAGCGGAAGAAAAAGCTGGTATCATCAAGCCAACTACAATTGCTGTAATTGGTGAAACCCAATCGAAAGTAGCCTCAGTTTTTTTAAAGCACGGAAAAGAAAAACGATCCGGAATTTTTTTTTCTGATGTATTTTTTGATCTCAAAAATATAAAACAATCTTTTAAGGAAAGCGAAATGTTTCTTTCTGCAGATGTTTTCTTTATTAAGAATAAACATAAAGAAGAAGTATTCCGAATTGAATGTGACCTTCCGGGCATGTATCAAGTAAAAAATATTCGGACTGTTTTGTGTTCGATCTTTTTTTTGAAAACAGTTGTTGGTTTTCGCATCCCTGATAATGCAATTTTAATTGGCTTGTCATCAGTAAAAAAACGAACAGGTTTAAAAGGAAGATGGCAAATATTGTCCAGGAAACCCTTGGTGATAGCAGATACTGGGCATAACGAAGCAGGAATAAGAGAAGTGTTGGATCAGATTAAACTTATGCCTCATAAAAAGTTGCATTTTGTTTTAGGAATGGTTAATGATAAAGACATTTCAAAAATATTAGGGATGCTTCCGAAGGATGCCATTTATTACTTTTGTAAAGCGAATATTCCTCGTGCATTGCCTGCATCTGAATTAGCATTACAAGCAAATAATTTTGGCTTAAACGGAAATGTGTATGAAAGCGTTCAGGATGCTTTTATTGCGGCAAAAAAAAGAGCCGCAAAGAACGACTTTGTATTTATTGGTGGTAGTACATTTACTGTAGCGGAAGTAATTTAATCGGAATATTATAAATAAAAAAACCTCTCCGAAAATATCGAAGAGGTTTTTATTATATGTTAAAGGAATTACTTTCCTAATCCAACAGGGCTACCTACACGTGTCATAGCACAACGGAAACCGATCCATGCTGTTGACTGACGCTGATCTAAGAAACGCCTTGTGCCCGGAACCATCCAATAGGCTCGATCTTTCCACGAACCACCTTTATAAACACGTGCTTTATCGTTGATCATTGACGTAGTAGAATATTCATACATCCCATTAGATTCAGGTTTTTCAGAAGTCTTATCATAACCATCTATCCAGTTTCCACCATTTAATCCTACTGCTTGTGATTGAACGTCACCATCTAAATAGTTGATATTGTCAGCATATTTGTAGTTTCTTCTTTCATCAAGGTTATCATCAGGAAAAGCAATACTAACATCTCTCCAACGAACCATACCAGGAATAGATATGATATTACTATCCTTATCGTATTTGATTGTATCGTTTATTAAGATACCATCAACATCACGCTCTTGTGTTTTAAAAACATTTCCACGGAAAGGACGGAAATCTGATTTATCCTCAGGAGATAAAGGGCGATAAACATCCATTACCCATTCTGAAACGTTACCAGCCATGTTATATAAACCATAATCATTTGGCCAATATGAGAATACAGGAGTTGTAATATCTCCGGCGTCATTTAAACGACCAGCGTTACCCATCATATCTCCATTGCTTCGTTGGTAGTTCGCAAACATTTGCCCTAAATATTTTTCATCAGGGTTACGAGTACCGTGACCATTCCAAGGGTAAAGTCTTCTGTCTGTGATGCGCTCGCCAATCGTATTACCAATTAATCCATAAGCTGCAAATTCCCACTCAGCTTCTGTCGGTAGTCTGTAACGAGGTAAAAATATTCCATCTTCCATTCTTACTAAACGCTCACCTCCGTTAGGATCCATACTAGGAATAGGGTTCTTAACCGGTCCTGTCCATCTTCCTGCAAGGTATTCGTCAGTATTAAAATAATCATTTTCTGTTGGAGATGGAGCATAGTCCAAAATTCCTTCTCTAACCAAAATAAATTCGTTCACACGGTCAGTTCTCCAAGCACAAAAATCAGAAGCTTGAAGCCAGTTAACACCAACTACAGGGTAATCTCTGAATGAAGGGTGACGTAAATAATATTCTACGTAGGGTTCATTATAAGCTAAACGATCGCGCCATACTAAACTATCAGGTGTTGCTTTTTTTAGTACATCAGGAAAATTTGCAGAAAACACTCTTGTTGTCCAATGCAAGTATTCAAGATAATCTAGATTTCGCACTTCCGTTTGATCCATATAAAAAGAAGATACAGTTACCCTTTTAGGAATAGCATTCCAATCGTAAGTAACATCTTGTTCAGCTCTTCCCATTGTGAAAGTACCGCCTTCAACCAAAATCAAACCTGGTCCGGTTTCTTGTTCCTCATATGGTCCAACTTCAAATCCTCCGTTTTTGGGCTCATTATATTCCCAAGCTGTAACAGGAGATCTCTCTTTGCTACATGATGCAAGGGCAGCGAGAGCTACTAGTGCGATAAATTTGCTTGATACTTTTTTCATTTTGCTTGTTTTCGTTTGTGTAATAAAGCGTAATCGTAATAAAACTATGTTTTTAATATAAAATTGTATAAATGAATATTTTTAGAATGAAGGACAGCTTACTGTTCTGAATTTTTTCTTTTTCGGTCTACATTCGAATTGTAATGAAAAAGAAATTTCATGCGAACCGGCAGTTGCATTAGTAAGTTTTGAGACTGTGACATCATAACTGTATCCTACTTTAAAGAAATGTTGTTGAAAGCCAATAAGTGCAATAAATGAATCCTGGTTACGATACCAAAGACCTCCAACAATAGAGCCTCTAACAACATAAACACCTAAATTCAATTGTTGGAAATCTTGCTGTTTCTGATATAATACGTTTGGAGAAATATACGTTTCGTTTCCTTTGTCACCAACAGGTAATACAGCTCCGGCATGGCCTGTGAATTTCATCGGTAATTTACTTGGCCCTATCAATCCTTCGTCCGGTTGTGTTAAATGATGTGCAGCAAAGCCAAAGAAATAGCGTTTACTGTATCCCAATAAACCGGCAGAAATATCAACATTAGATTTTTTTGATACACCGGGAACTTCGTTGGTGTTGTATACAAACCCTCTGCGTTCGTCAATCATATCTCCAAAAGTAAG
>JAPLDC010000133.1 GCA_026391935.1 Bacteroidota bacterium
AGATGAATCGATATTGATCTTTACGTATACCGGTCCGAAAAGTACTGGTGGACTTATGGACGCAGACTTTAACCCGGACCCGGATGGTTCATATTATGAAGATGTATTTGTTTCTCAGCGTGTTGGTGAACACTGGTTAACACCGGAAAGTATTGGTCCGAATATCAACACAAAAAATCACGATGCAAGTATCGCTTTATCTTCTGATGGACAAAAATTATTTATTTTCCATAGCACAGATAAAGATGGTGGTGATATATATATGAGTTCATTGACAGGAAATGTTTGGGGAGAAGCACAGGCTTTGGGACCGAATATCAATACAAAATATTGGGAAGGAAGCTGTTCGCTTTCCAGCGATGAACAAACACTTTATTTTGCAAGTGAAAGACCGGGAGGATTGGGAGGAAAAGATATATACATCAGTAAAAAAATGCCGGATGGCAGTTGGGGTAAAGCAGAGAATTTGGGACCTTCAATAAATACAATATATAATGACGACTCCCCATTCATTCACCCCGATGGCGTTACATTATTCTTCAGCTCAGAAGGACACAATAGTATCGGAGGATATGATATCATGTATTCAAATTTAAAAGATGGAAAATGGAGTGAACCCACTAATATTGGTTATCCTATTAATACCACAGAAGATGAACGTTTTTATGTACTGACAGCGGACGGTGAACATGGTTATTATTCTTCTGACATGAAAGGCGGTAAAGGGCAACAGGATCTATATACAGTTACACCTGGATTCTTTGGTGAAAAACCAATTCTTGCACTCGTAGTAGGAACGATATTTGCAAATGATAATTCTGTTGATGCAACAATAAATGTATCAAATAATGATACCGGTGAAAAGATAGGAACATACCATTCTAACTCTGCTAGTGGTAAATACTTGATTGCACTAACTCCAGGTAATAATTACAAAGTTGCAATTGAAGTTGAAGGTTACGAGGCACAAATACAATACGTAAATGTAAAAAGTTTAGAGACCTATGTTCAAATTCAAAAAGATTTCAAATTTTATACCGATGATTATAAAAAAGCAAACGGAATAGTTTCCGTTAAAGAGGAATCAAATGTTATTCAATCACAGATAAACGATCAAATAAGAAGGTATAACGAAGAACGCAAGGCTGAAATCTATGAAGCACGAGTTTACCAAGATATTATCAGACAATACGGAGAAGTTAAAAATGAATGTGTTTCTTATAATCTGGAATTAGGAACTTTTGAAAACCCAATCGATTTTAACCCTGAAAAAACAAAAGCATTTGGAGATATTCAACAAAGAAAAGATTCCTTAGGTACTACTTTTTATTTTGCAGGTTTTAAAACGCTGTTGGATGCAGAAATATTTAAATACAAAGTAATTGACAAAGACACCTCACTAAAAAATGTCGTGGTAACTGTTGACGACTGTAACAAGCGTAAATTGATTCAACAATATTATGCGAGTGAATATACTAGAAAGGATTATACTGCTCCCACCAACACAAAAGTAATTAAAGAGAAGAAAGGAATCATTGCATTAAATACAGGAAATGTAGAAACCAATCTTTCAAAGGATCAGGGTACATCAGAAATTTCTGGATTAACCTATAAATTAGAAATTGGTGCAGTTGACAATCCTGCTGATTTTAAACTTAACAACCTGAATAAATACGGAAAGATAGAAAGTAAAAAATATCCGGATGGCAAAACCAGGTATACAATGGGTCCGTTTAAAACATTAGCTGAGGCTGAAGCATTTAAAAAAATGCTTTTAGAAAAAGATCCCGCTTCTGCAGAATCGTTTGTTACAGTTTTCTTTTTTGGTGTTCGCAAAACACTTGAAGAATATAATAATCCATGTGACCCTAATGCGCCACAAGATTTCTCTTACTTTGTAGGTAAAGATTTTAATGATAAAGAAATTTTCAAGAAATTTAATGAGCAAGCTGCTCACGTATGCTCTGAAGGTTTAACTTTCAGAGTTCAGATTGGCGCCTATCGTAAGCCTCAAAACTTTAAACATAAGAATCTAAACAGTTTAGAGCCACCTTCTGCATCAGTAACTCCTTTTCCAGACGGAATTACCAGGTTCACAATGCGTGAATTTTCAACAATTGGAGATGCTGAAATTTTTAGAGAAGAATGTATAAAACTTGGAACTACAGATGCCTGGATAACAGCTATGTATAAAGGTAAGCGAGTTTTAATGAGAGAAGTTATTGCAAACAATTTCTACCACAACAAGATCAACTGATAATTGTTCAATACA
>JAPLDC010000533.1 GCA_026391935.1 Bacteroidota bacterium
ATGTTAGTAATATTGCTTTATCATTTACTTCAAACAATAGTTCCTGCTTCGGTTCAAATAATGGAAGTGCCATCGTTACTCCCACAAACGGATTTCCTCCTTATACGTATAGCTGGACAGGACCTTCAGGATTTACAGCTACAACAGCTTCAATCAGTTCACTTGCTCCCGGTACTTATTCTGTAACAGTTACTGGCAGAAAAGGTTGTAGTAAAACAGGAACCGTAACAATTACTCAGCCTACAATTTTGGCCGCAGCTATTACTAGTCCGACTTATAATGGAGGATATAATATCGCCTGCAATGGCTCAAGTACAGGCGCAGCAACAGTTACTGCGAGCGGAGGGACACCCCCCTATTCTTATTTTTGGGCTCCAAGTGGTGGGACTTCAGCAACAGCAAGCGGTTTAAGTGCAGGAACTTATTCGGTTACTGTAACAGATTCAAAAGGATGTACAAAAATTGTAAACATCACCTTAACGCAATCTCCTTTATTATCTGCAACATTAAGTTCACAAACCAATGTGCAATGTTATAACAACAATACAGGATCGGCAAGTATAACAGCTGCAGGAGGAACACCATCATATACATACAGTTGGAATACTTCTCCAATTCAAACTTCGGCAACCGCTACCTCTTTAGCTTCCGGAACCTATACATGTACTGTAAAATATGCGAACAAATGTTCTGTGTCGTGGCAATGCGTCAGGAGCAGCTACTATAACTGCAAGTGGTGGGACAACAGGGTATACCTATTTATGGACCCCTTCAGGCGGAACAGCGGCAACAGCATCAGGTTTAGCTGCTGGAAGCTATAACGTGACAGTCACCGATGCACACGGTTGCACAATTACAAATGCTGTTACGATTTCACAACCAGCATCGAATGTGAGCGCCATGATCTCTTCTCAAACCAATGTACTTTGTTTTGGAAACAATACCGGATCAGCAACAATCAGCACTAGCGGTGGAACTCCGGGATATACATACAGTTGGTTACCTTCAGGAGGAACAGCAGCAACCGCTACAGGATTGACTGCAGGAACCTATACCTGTTCTGTTCATGATAACAATAATTGCTCCTTTGCTGTAATAATAAATATTTCTCAACCAACAGCAGCATTATTAGTAAGCATACCAACTCATACCAATGTGCTTTGTTTTGGCAGCAATACTGGAATCGCTAATGCAACAGCCTCTGGCGGAACCTTGCCTTACAATTATTCCTGGACTCCATCAGGAGGAACTGCCGCAACAGCAACTGGATTATCAGCTGGAACTTATACTGTTACAGTGAGAGATGCAAATAATTGTACGAGCACTGCTTCTGTTTCAATTACACAACCTGCAACAGCTATCACAGCTTCATTAACAGGACAAACAAATGTTTTGTGTTTTGGTGCAAGTACCGGAATAGCAACTGTAACGGCCTCCGGAGGAACACCTCCATACAATTACTTCTGGACGCCTATTGGCGGAACAGCTGCAACAGCTAGCAGTCTTCCTGCGGGAAACTACACCTGTACCATTCATGATGCTAACAACTGTACAAGTACTGTAAATACAACCATTACACAACCTTTAACTGTTTTAGCTGCAAGTATCACTTCCAGTACAAATGTGCTATGTCGTGGAAATACAACAGGTTCAGCAACAGTTACTGCTACCGGAGGAAGCGGATCTTATCTTTACTCTTGGTCACCTTCCGGTGGAACAGGTTTTACGACAACAAGTATTTCAGCAGGTACTTATACTGTTACAGTAAACGATGCAAATGGTTGTACCACACCATCAACAGCTACCGTTACGATTACACAACCTGCTGCGATATTAAGTGCAACATCTACAAGCCCCACTTTCAATGGAAATAATATCTCCTGCAAAGGAGGAAATAATGGTTCAATTAACTTAACGCCTGCTGGCGGAACATCTCCTTATACTTTTGTTTGGACTGGCCCAGGTGCTTTCACAGCTACAACGGAGGATATCAGTAGTTTATATTACGGAACTTATTCTGTTACAGTTACCGACTCACATGGCTGTACGACTACTCTTAATAAAACTATAACAGAACCAACACTTCTGGCGCTTAGCTCAACCGTTACGAATGCCACTTGTCCTTCATTTTTAAATGGAAGCATAAATTTAACTGTAAGTGGTGGCACCGCTCCATATACTTTCGCATGGACGGGACCTTCTGCATTCACTGCTTCTACAGAAGATATCAGTGGTTTGGCTTCAGGAAGTTATAGCATTACCGTTACCGATCTAAACGGATGCGTCAAAACAACTACTATTACTGTTACGCAACCAAGTAGCATTGTAATCAGTAATACAACTTCTTCCTTTACAGGAGGATTTCAAGTAAGTTGTTTCAATGGTAACAATGGAAGCATTAACATAACAGTTGTTGGAGGAACACCTTTCCCTGGCCCTGTTTATACCTATTCATGGACTGGTCCGGGTGCTTTCACAGCAACAACTCAAAATATTAGTGGACTTCTTGCGGGGACATATCAGGTAATTGTAACAGATATGGCCGGATGTACTGCAAATAAAATAATTACTCTTTCGCAACCTGCTGCTGTTTCTTCAATACTAACACCGGTTATTGTTAATGGTGGTTATAATATTACCTGCAATGGTTCATCTAATGGAAGTGTGAATTTAGTCCCTGCAGGTGGAACCTCTCCATATAGCTATTCATGGACCGGACCGAGTGCCTTTACTTCTACTTTACAAAATATTTCAGGGTTAATTGCAGGAACATATACTGTTGTTGTAACAGATATTAATTCCTGTACCGGAACAAATACAATTATGTTGACAGAACCATTATTATTAAATGCTTCTGCAACCGCTCCAACTGTTGCCGGTGGATATAATATTACATGCAATGGAGCGTCTAACGGAAGTATAAATCTCTCTGTTTCCGGAGGAACAACAGGTTATAATTATTCTTGGACAGGGCCGGGAGCATTTACTTCTGCTTCTCAAAATCCTTCATCGCTCGCAGCGGGAACATATTCTGTTACAGTAACCGATGCTAACGGATGCACTGCTACAACAAATATCACATTGACACAACCTCCTATCTTAAGTAATACATTAAATAGCCCTACCGTTGCAGGAGGTTTTAACATTAATTGTAACGGAGCTTCCAATGGAAGTATTAACAATTCTGTAACCGGTGGTGTTGCTTCATTTACCTATACATGGACAGGACCCGGAAGCTATTCAAATACAAATCAGAATATTTCAGCTCTTGGAGTTGGAACTTATTCTGTAATAGTTACTGATGCGAATGGATGTACAAGTAGTAGCAATATTACTTTAACGCAGCCAACAATTTTAAGCAGTTCGGCAACAAGTCCAACTTTTACAGGAGGAACCAACCTCAGTTGTAATGGAGATTCTACAGGCTCTATAAACCTTGAAGTCAATGGTGGAACTTTCAGCTACACATATTCTTGGAACGGTCCCGGTGCATATTCTTCAACATCACAAAATCCTAACGGACTTTTAGCAGGCAATTATAATGTAACTGTTACTGATGCAAATGGATGTACCTCTACTTCTTCTGTTTTACTAACACAGCCTGCTTTATTAACAAGTTCTATAATGAGTCCTACCTATAATGGAGGCTACAACTTGACTTGTAATGGAAGTACTGATGGATCTATCAATCTTACTACAACTGGAGGAACTGCTGTTTACAGTTATGCATGGACGGGGCCTTCCGGATTTACATCCACAAATGAAGACATTTCTTCACTTGCTGCAGGAACATATAATGTTATTGTAACAGATATTAACGGCTGTTCAACAAACAGTAATATTGTATTGACACAACCCGCTGTTTTTAGTGGCACATTGACTAGTAGCACCTATAATGGCGGTTATAATATTTCTTGTTTTGGCAATACCAATGGTACAGTTACGCTGACACTTGGTGGTGGAACAACTCCATATACTTACAATTGGAACAATGGTGCTTTAACTCAAAATTTAAGCAGTGTTGGCGCAGGAACATATAATGTAATAGTAAATGATGCCAACAATTGTTCCTTTACTCAAAGTATTATATTAACGGAGCCGGATATATTGATCGCACAAGCGGCAAGTCCAACAGTTGTTGGAGGATTCAATATTAATTGTAATGGCAACAATAATGGAAGTATCGAACTAGGTGTTGGAGGTGGAACAGGTCCATATATTTTTGCATGGACAGGCCCCTCTTCATTCTCAGCATCTACAGAAGATATTGCATCCTTAACTGCAGGAAGTTATTCCGTTTTGGTGACTGACAATAATGGATGTATCGCGAGCACCTCACTTTTATTGACCGAGCCGGATCCAATGAACATTGCTTTAAGTAGCAACATTTTGAATGGTGGATATAACATTAGTTGCAATGGAAATAATAACGGAAATATAAATACCATTGTAACCGGAGGTACTCCATTATATATGTATTCATGGACGGGTCCTTCCTCATTTTTAGCTAACACTGCAGCTATCAGTTCATTGATAGCTGGCAATTATTCACTAACTGTTTTAGATACGAATGGATGTATTGCATCTTCTTCTATAACACTTACCGAACCTGCCATTTTAAATAGCATTGCAACAAATAGTATCTATACAGGTGGTTTTAATATCTCTTGTAATGGTTCAAATGACGGAAGTATCACCTTAACAACTTCAGGAGGAACCAGTCCTTTTGATTTCAATTGGACTGGACCTGCTGGATTTACAGCCTCCTCAGCGAACATCAGCGGATTAACTGTTGGTACTTATTCCCTCATTATAACTGATGCAAATGGTTGCAGTTTCTCACTTACTCAATCGCTAACCCAACCTTTATCTATGACCGATAGCCTCATACTTTCCAGTTTTATTGGTGGAAATAATATTTCCTGTTTCGGAGGAACGAACGGAAGTATCAACTTATCGATCGCGGGTGGTGCTCTCCCTTACAATCAAACATGGATAGGCCCTTCAGGCTATACCTCTACTGCATCAATTTTAACTGGATTGAATGCCGGAAATTATTCAGTCGTTATTTCTGATGCTAATGGCTGTATAATCAACGACAATGCTACGCTTACTCAACCCACAATATTAAGCAATACCTTGAGTGCGCAAGTATATATAGGAGGTTTTAATATTAAATGCCGTGGCGACAGTAGTGGTGTGATTTATAATACTGTTATTGGAGGTACTCCGAATTATAGTTATTCATGGACGGGTCCGGGTACTTTTACATCAAACAGCATGGAACTCTACAGCGTTCCTGCAGGAACTTATAATTTAACAATTACTGATACCAACTCTTGTACAGCAAATTCCAGCTTTGCTTTATCGGAAGCTCCTACAAACATGACCGGAACACTAGCACCGTCAATGTTCACAGGAGATTTCAATATCTCATGTAATGGAGGATCTAATGGTTCAATTGATCTAACTTACACAGGAGGAACACCTGGATATACTATTTGGTGGAGAGGTCCTGACAGTTATACAGATTCGATCGAAGATATCAGCGGATTATTTGCAGGTAATTATGATCTGGTTGTTACTGATACAAACGGCTGTCAGTTAGTAATGGTAATTACTTTAACAGAACCCACCCAAGCAATCAAAGACAGTTTATTTGTGAGTGAATATGCTGGTTCTGTAAATGTATCGTGTGCAGGAAGCAGTAACGGAAGTATAGACCTTAGTCCAAGCGGTGGTACAATGGGGTATAATTATTCTTGGAGTGGCCCTGCCGGATATAGTTCTACATTACAAGATCTTGTTGGAATCTCTGCCGGATCGTATACATTGACTATTGCAGATACAAATGGTTGCAGCTTAAGTGACACCATATTACTTATCGAACCAAATGCCTTAAGTTCAAGTGCTCTTCTATCTAGCTACCAAGGAAATAATATAAGTTGTTTTGGTAACAACGATGGCTTTATAAATTTCAGCATTAATGGTGGAACAGCAGGCTTTACATATTTGTGGACAGGACCAGGTTCTTATTCTTCAAATAGTGAAGATATAAGCGGATTAATAATTGGAACATATTCATTAACAGTTACCGACACAAATGGTTGTGTATTGGATACAAGTTATAGTCTCACAGAACCAATTGTACTTTCCAGTGGTATCACTACCACACCTTCTACTTGTGCCGCAATGAATGGTACAGCAAATTTAAGTATAGCTGGCGGTACTTTGCCTTACTCCACGTTATGGTCAAATGGAACTTCACTTGAAGATCTTTACGGTATCACAGGAGGAACTTACACAGTTGTCATCATAGATGCAAATGGATGTACTTTAAATGACACAGCAACCATTGGACAGATCTCCTTAATGGCAATAAATTCAACTGTAAACAATGTACTCTGTTTTGGAAATACAGATGGATCTATCCAATTGGAGGTAACTAATGGAACACAGCCCTTCACCTATTCATGGTCGAATGGAGAAACTACTTCTAATCTAACAAACATTTCTGCCGGAACCTATATCGTTACAGTGGGCGATGCATTTGGTTGCAGTGTAATTGACACGTTTACTGTAACTCAATCCACTCAACTTATTTTGGCTTTCAACAGCAATTTATATTATGGTGGTTTTAACATAAGTTCCTATCAAGGTACTGATGGAAATATCGACTTAAGTGTAAGCGGAGGTTTTTCTCCTTATTCTTTCATATGGTCAAACAATAGTAATACAGAAGATCAATTGAATTTACCTGCAGGAGTATATTCAGTAGTGGTTACCGATTCTGCTGGTTGTAGTAGTATCGGTAACATCACTTTAACAGAACCTTCATTCTTAGAATTGCCAACAGGTTTTTCACCTAACGGAGATGGAAAAAATGATTTGTTCGTGATACATGGTATTGAAGTATTTTCTAACAACGAATTAGAAATATTCAACAGATGGGGAAATAGTGTGAACCATTTTACTGGATATAATAATACCTGGGATGGCCGATCAAACAGTGGCGAACTACTGCCTGCCGGAACATATTTTGTAATACTTCAAATCAATGGAAGCGAAAAAGTTTTTAAAGGATACGTGGATCTAAGAAGATAAAAAAAATTAAAAATATTAAGATCATGAAAAAATTTGCAAGCACGATTATATTGTTTTTTTTTCCTGTCGCATTTAAATGCTCAGCAAGATGTGATGGTAAGTCAATATATGTTCAACGGAATATTATTAAATCCAGCCTACTCGGGTAGTCATAAATATTTTAGCTCTTCCCTGCTTCATCGTGCACAATGGTTAAACTTTGAAGGGGCTCCACAAACATCCATACTTGCTATTGATGGTCCATTGAATAATCAAAAAATGGGTGTTGGACTCCTTGTTTCTCACGATATAATTGGTGTGACCAACCAAACTGACGTGTATGGAAATTATTCTTATTTTTTAAAATTAGGTCCTGGCAAATTAGGTTTTGGAATAAAAGCCGGCGTTTCTAATTATGTAGCAAATGTAGATCAGCTGGTTGTTTGGGACACAGATGATGCCTTGTTCATAGGAACTAAAAAAAGTGCTTTGCTGGCTAAATTCGGTTTCGGAGCCTATTATTTTACGGAAAGATGGTATGCTGGATTTTCTATTCCTTCGATGCTTGCTTACGACCCGGAACATAATTTTAATCTCAGTTTAGAAAGTTCTTCTGATATCAGAAAACACGATTACCTAACAGCAGGTTATGTTTTTGACGCAAATGAAAAATTAAAAATCAAACCATCATTTCTAATTAAATATCAAACAGCTGCACCTACAGAAGTGGATATTAATCTAACAGCAATGTATATCGAAACGATTTCTTTAGGTGTCTCCTATCGTACAAATGATGCAATCTCTATTATGGCGGAATACCAGGCTAACAAGCGATTCCGTGTGGGCTATGCATATGATATCACCACATCAAAAATACGTCATTATTCCTCAGGAACCCACGAGATAATGCTTGGATACGACTTTGGAAAAGACATCATCAAAACAAAAACACCTCGTTTCTTTTAATAATTATAAACTAAAGATCATGAACACTTTCAAACTATATACTATCGGGATAATAGGAATCATACTGCTAAGCAGTTGTTCGGGATATCTATTAAAAAAAGCGAATAAAGAATTTGTAAATTACCAATATTCTGACGCTATTCAAGACTACTCAAAATTACTTAAAAAGGAAGATAACCATGAAGCACGGATTAAATTGGCTAATTGTTATCGCTTGAAAAATGATCCTGAAAAGGCTGAACCTATATTTGAAGAAATTGTTAACTACCCTGAGAGCGAACCTATCAACAGGTTTTATTATGCGAAAATATTAATGTCTAAAGGGGATTATGCAAATGCAAAAGTTTGGCTCAATTCTTATTTGAATCAGGTACCGAATGACGTAGTAGCACAAATGCTTCTTTCTTCCTGTAAATCTGTAAAATCATTTCATCGTGACACAAGTTTGTTCAGCTTGAATCAAATAAATTTTCCCGATTTCGAATCGATGTTTGGAATGGTACCTTACAAGAATGGAATGGTATTTACTGCCGACAAAAAACCTCAATTCAATTCACAAAAAGATAGTTGGACAGGGAAATCCTATTATGATCTATACCTTTCCGAAAAAGACCAAGACGGACATTGGCTGAGTCCGCAATTACTAAAAGGTGAGATCAACGGTCGTTATCATGAAGGTCCTGCAACATTCAATAAAGCTGGTGATGTCGTGTATTTCACCCGCAGTAATTATTATAAATACAATTTGCATAAAAGTTCAAAAAATGAAAATAATTTAAAATTATTCAGTGCCAAACTTATCAATGACAAATGGGAACAATTAGAAGAATTACCTTTTAACAGCGATGAATATTCTGTCGGGCACCCTTGTTTATCGCCAGATGAAAAAACACTGTACTTCATTTCCGACATGCCGGGTGGAGAAGGAAAAACAGATATCTATAGTTCTACTTTCGATGGAACTAGCTGGAGCAAACCAGAGAACCTTGGCTCAGAAATAAATACAGCGGGAAGTGAAATGTTTCCTTTTATGAGTAGCGATGGAACATTTTATTTTTCATCCGATGCTCATAACAATATGGGAGGACTTGATGTTTTTGCCACTTCTTATGATAAAAAAACAAAAAAATGGTTACAAGTTGAGAATCTTAATTATCCCTTAAACTCATCTCATGATGATTTTGGATTCGTAATTAATAATGAAACAAAAACAGGATACGTTTCATCAAACCGCCATAGTGACGATAAAATGTATGAATTCAAAAAGAACGCACCTACCTTCAATGTTATGGGAACGGTAACTATTAAAGGGAAAGGTGCTCCCTTCGAAGATGTTACTATAACTCTGATTGATGAAACAGGAGATGCTACAATGGCTAAAAGAACAGTACAGACTGATAAATACGGTAAATATAAAATAAAATTAAATCCTGAAAGTGATTTTATCGTTTACGGCTCCAAAGAAAATTATTTCACACAAAGTATCGATCTTTCAACAAAAGGGAAGAAATATTCTGAAGATTTTATGGCTGATTTTTCCCTAGATCAAATTATCCTTGAAAAACCAATAGTGCTGGAAAATATTTATTACGACTTGGATAAATGGCAGATTCGTCCGGATGCAGAAAAAGAATTAGATAAGCTGGTTCGATTACTTCAAGACAACCCAACTATAAATATTGAAATGGGCTCTCATACCGATTCAAGAGCAGGTGACCAATACAACCTTATCTTATCAGATAAACGTGCAAATGCTGCAGTTGAATACCTCGTTTTCAAAGGAATTGATAGAAACAGATTAAAATATAAAGGATATGGCGAAACAAAATTAATCAACAGTTGCACAAACAATGTAAAATGTACAGAAGAAGAACATCAAAAAAACAGGAGAACAGAATTTAAAGTAACAAAAATAAATAATTTGAAAAAATAGAATTCAATAAACTTAAAACAAAATTTGGGTATGGAGAAATTAGTTTTTCCATGCCCAAATAATATCTGCTTTTGAATTTATTTCAAATCCGTTTTTCTTAAGATAATCAGACAATGAATTAAGGTTTTCATTTTCAGCTTTCCCTAAGTGTGTTTCAATTGAAATAGTTGAGATTTTATTAAGTACAGCCTGACTGGCTCCATACAAAATACCATATTCTGAACCCTCACAATCTAATTTTAAAAAATCTATATTACTCAAATTGTTATCACTTAAAATTGCTTCTAAAGTCGTCGTTTCAACCTGAATTTTATCCGCCTGTGAATTAGAATCAAAAATACTGGCAGCAGTGCTAAAAGAATCTTTTGAGTCGTAATTTAATGTGATGGTTGTTTTTTCCTTGCTCACGGCTTTATTAACTACAGTGAAATTTAGACCTGGATTCTCCTTTTTATATTTATTAAGCAATTCAAAATTCATTGGCATCGGTTCAAAAGAAAAAATTTTCGCCTTTTTATCTTTTGAAAACATGAATAAAGAGAAAAAACCGACATTTGCCCCTATATCAACAACTGTCAAACCGGCCTTCTTGAAAACATCATTCGGCAACCCTTTAATATAGGTCTGATCAAAAAAACATT
>JAPLDC010000312.1 GCA_026391935.1 Bacteroidota bacterium
TAGATGCAAATAATCCTTTAAAAGTATTTCCTCAAGCAAATATTTTGGATTGTAATGGTGTTGCAATCGTTAACAAATCAGCTTCGGGTTTTGATATCGTTGAATTAAAAAATGGAACAAGTTCAGGTGAAGTAGATTATCAAATAATAGCCAAGCCAAAAACAAATTATGGCGAAGGAAGATTTACCCAAGATCCTGGTCCGGTTGGATTGAAAAATGACCCTGCTGCCGCAAGAGCTCAGAACCAAATTAATATATCGAATATTTTCCATTGGCCTTCTGATCCGGAAGTTTATAATTACACTCTTCCAAAACCAGCACCTAATACTGCTAAAAAACAAGAACAACATTAATTTTTCTTTTTATCATAAAAAATGCCACTGCAAATTTCAGTGGCATTTTATATTACTCTAATTGGCAAAAAAAACTCTAAAATGTATTTTACTTTTGCACTAAAATTCATATGATAAAATTGCTTAAATTTGTATTCTATTAAACCCAAAAAAAATGAAAAATATACTACTTAAGTCAATTGCCATTTTTGCTTTTGTCACTTTAATGGCTTTTCCAACTTTCACCTTCGCACAAGATAACGTTGGTATTGGTACAACCACTCCTGATGCGAGTGCAATATTAGAAATGCTATCAACAAACAAAGGTATTCTTGTCCCTAGGATGAATACCGCTGGTATGGTTGCTATTGTGGCTCCTGCTAATTCATTACTAATTTACAACACAGACTCAATGTGTTATTGCTTTTATAGACTTCCTTCCACTTCCTGGATCTCATTATGTACCGCTACAGGTGGCGGAGCAGGTGTTACTGGCGCTACTGGCGCTGCAGGTGTTACCGGTCCAACGGGTGTTGGAACAACAGGGGCAACGGGTGCTACCGGAATTACAGGTGCAACTGGTATTGGAGTCACCGGTGCAACTGGCGTTACAGGTGCAACAGGATCCACCGGATCAGTTGGACCAACAGGATTTGGTGCAGGAACTCCCGGAGCAACCGGAGCAACTGGACCAACAGGTGTTACAGGGATTACCGGAGTAACGGGAACAACAGGAGTTACTGGTGTTACTGGTGTTACAGGTGTTACAGGTGTTACAGGAGTGACAGGTGTTACAGGAGTTACTGGAGTTACCGGTGTGACTGGAGTTACTGGAGGTACTGGAGTTACCGGAGTTACCGGAGTTACCGGAGTTACGGGTGTGACGGGTGTGACGGGTGTGACGGGTGTAACCGGTGTGACAGGTGCAACCGGTGTGACAGGTGCAACCGGAGCCACAGGGCCTAACTGGACAATCACATCAAACAATTTTAATGCGAACGGTACACAAAACATTGTTACCTCTATTCCTTCAACTATTACTTCAACAAACGGTGCTTGGCTTACGACAGGGAACTCAACACTTGTTGCAGGAACAAATTATATAGGAACAAATGATAACGTTGATTTCATTGTAAAAACCCGAGGAACAACTGCCGGTTTCGAACGTATGCGTGTATTAGGTTCTTTGGCAACGGGTAACGTAATTGTTAATGCTGCTTCTTCAGTTAGTCCAACTACTGACGTATTCTCAGTATATGGTTTTGGAGCAACTGGTGCTATAAACACAACCGCTACATTAGCTTATCCTATTAGCGGATACAGTGCCGCTGCATTTCCTGTTTCTGGAATCTATGGTGAAAATACTTCCACAGGTGAAGGTGTTTTAGGGGCTTCCACATCTTCTGGAATTGGGGTTTGGGGAGATAATGATGCAAGTGGTACCGGTGTTGTTGGATCGAATAGTTTAACCGGTGTTGGTGTTTGGGGAACTATTTCCAATACTGGAACAGCAGCTTCCGATGCCGTAATCGGGCAAAATGCTGGATTAGGAAATGGAGGAACATTCCAAATTACAAATGCAGCAAGTGCAGGAACTGCACTATGGTCAATTACAAATGGAACTGGCCGTTCAACAGAAGTGCAACAAAATAATGTGGCTTCTATAAATCAAGCTTTGTTTTCATCCCAATTAGCTAACACAGCGGCAGCTACTAATGCAGCAGCTGTTTGGGGACAAACAAACGGTGTAACCGGTGGTGTTTACTTAGCTAGTTTAGCAAATAGTGCAACAGTTGGTTTAACCGGACAAGCAATTGGTGGAGGTAACAACAATGCAAAAGGTGTAACCGGATTTACTACAGGAACTGGAGCAACTGCTTATGGTGTTTTAGGACAAGAGCCTGTCGTTAATCAAAATAATACAGCACTTGGTTTCGGAGTTTTCGCAAACGGTGATTTAGGAGCTTCTGGATTAAAAGCATTTTGTATTGATCATCCACTTGATCCTTCAAATAAATTCTTGAAACATTTTTCGATAGAATCCAATGAAGTATTAAATGTATACAGAGGAAATATAGTACTAGATGCAAACGGTGAAGCAACTGTTGAATTGCCTGATTATTTTGATGCAATCAACATCAACTTCAGTTACAATTTAACTGCAATTGGAGCGAAAGCAGATTTGTATATCAAATCCGAAATCACAAACAGAAAATTCGAAATCGCAGGTGGTAAACCTGGACAAAAAGTTTCATGGGTAGTTTACGCTGATCGTAACGACCCATATGTACAAAAAAATCCAGATGCTATTTTGAATGAAGTGGATAAAGGTGAGGACAGAGGAAAATACCTAATCCCTGTATTGTACAATCAACCGAAAGAAGCAGGAATGTTCTATAGCCTAGAGAAGCAACCTGTTGAGCCTTCAAAAGCTCCAGAATTAAATACTCCAAAAACTTCGGTTAAGAAAGAGAAAAAATAATTAAACTATTTGAATAAAAAAAAGCTTCGTAATAATTTACGAAGCTTTTTTATTTTCAGTTGACCCGATTAAACATCAATCTTTGCATACTTTGCATTCTTTTCAATGAATTCCCTACGAGGAGGAACTTCATCTCCCATCAGCATAGAAAATATTCTATCTGCTTCAGCTGCGCTATCTATCGTTACTTGACGTAAGGTTCTGAATTCAGGATTCATTGTTGTCTGCCATAATTGCTCAGCATTCATCTCTCCCAAACCTTTATAACGTTGGATTCCTACCGTACTTTCTTTTCCTTCACCACCGGCTAATTCTTTAACGTGAGCAGCTCTTTCTTCTTCTGTCCAGCAATATCTCTGCTCCTTACCTTTCTTCACCAAATACAATGGAGGTGTTGCAATATAAATATATCCGTTTTCAACCAACTCCTTCATATGACGGAAAAAGAATGTCAAAATCAACGTTGTAATGTGACTACCATCGACATCGGCATCACACATGATGACTATTTTATGGTAACGTAATTTCAAAATATTTAATGCACGATCATCTTCCGGAGTACCACGAAAAACACCCAATGCAGTGAATATATTTTTTATCTCCTCGTTATCATAAATTTTATATTCCATCGCCTTTTCTACGTTCAGAATTTTACCTCTTAAAGGTAAAATAGCTTGAAATGCACGGTTACGGCCTTGTTTAGCTGTTCCACCCGCAGAATCTCCCTCGACTAAATACAATTCGCATATAGAAGGATCTGACTCAGAACAATCGGAAAGTTTACCCGGTAATCCGCTTCCGGTTAAAACACTTTTACGTTGAACTAACTCTCGCGCCTTACGTGCAGCATGACGAGCCGTTGCAGCAAGAATAACTTTATCTACAATTTGACGCGCTTGTTTCGGATGCTCTTCCAAATAATTATTAAGCATTTCACTAACAGCAATATCAACAGCACCCATCACTTCATTATTACCTAACTTTGTTTTTGTTTGCCCTTCAAACTGAGGCTCCTGAACCTTTACAGAGATAACAGCAGTTAAACCTTCACGGAAGTCATCACCATTTATTTCCAATTTTACTTTTGCCAGCAAACCGGATTTTTCTGCATACGATTTTAAAGTACGTGTCAAACCTCTTCTAAAACCTGCCAAGTGAGTACCACCTTCGTGCGTGTTAATATTGTTTACATAGGTATGTAAATTTTCAGAATATGAGGTGTTATACATCATTGCTACTTCAACAGGTATTCCATTTTTTTCGCCTTCCATATAGATCACATCATCTATAAGCCTTTCGCGTGTTGCATCAAGGTAACTAACAAATTCTTTTAATCCGCCTTCAGAATAAAACTCTTCCGAACGATGATTTCCGTTCTCATCTTTCTCGCGAACATCTTTTAAATTAACACGTATCCCTTTATTCAAAAATGAAAGTTCGCGCAAACGAGCAGCAATAATATCATAATGATAAACTGTAGTATTGAAAATAGTTGCATCCGGCAAAAACGTAACGATGGTTCCTCTATAATCCGTTGGGCCAACTTCCTTAACAGGATATAATGGCTTTCCTATATTATACTCCTGAATATATTCTTTTCCATTTCTATGAACATTAACAGTCAAAAGGGTAGAAAGAGCATTCACACAAGAAACCCCTACTCCATGCAATCCACCTGAAACTTTATAGGAATCTTTATCAAATTTCCCACCGGCATGCAACACGGTCATCACCACCTCTAATGCCGATTTTTTCTCTTTTGCGTGATAATCTGTAGGTATGCCTCGTCCATCATCCTTAACAGTAATTGAGTTGTTTTCGTTGATAGTAACGAAGATATTCTTACAATGACCCGCTAAAGCCTCATCAATTGAATTATCCACCACTTCATAAACCAAATGATGCAATCCTTTTTGCCCTGTATCACCAATATACATTGACGGACGCTTACGCACCGCCTCTAAACCCTCTAATACCTGAATACTATCAGCTGAATAATCTGATGGTTTTGCTAAATTTTCATTTACTGTTTCTTCCATAATTTCTTTCTGATTTCTGTGCTTTTTTTGCAGCTAACAAATATAGCTTTTTACCGCGTAAATAGTGGTGTTTCAGGAGAATAAAAAAGCCTAGTTTTATTAACATTTAGTTAACAAAAAAAGGCCCTAAAATTTGGATATTTAAACTATGGTTTAACCAAAAAATCGATTAAAATGAGTAGGATAATCCTCCCATGAAACCAATGCGTTGTGTTGGATAATTATTGTAGCGATAATATCTGAAGTTTGCAATATTATTGAAGTTCAAAAAGAAACCTAATTTTTTTGTATAACGGTATTCCAGTCCAATGTTTGCATCAAAAACCCCTTTTAATTCTTGCGCTACCATCTTTTTTCCCGACAATGATGTAGTATCAGAAGCAAATGTTTTTGCATATTGATTGTCGATATAAAACAGATCCACTCTTGCCACGATCTTATCTTTCAAATTGTAATTTGCAGATAGCGCTACCTCTAATTGAGGCTTATACCAAGCTTTTTGTTCAACTACCATTTTATAACTATAATAATCTCCCCGCAAATTTATTCTCAACTTTTCTCTTAACTGATAACTCACTTCACCTCTGATATTTAACACTTTTGCATCATCATAGATGACATCAAAGCGATTTGCCATTTTATTAATTGTATCATTAACAAACATTGCCATATTTTCAATACTCGAATAAGCTACTCGAGCATTGTATGCAACAGTTGATGACAATGTACCTTTTAAGCCACCAAATATCTCGTATTTGTGATTTGAATTATTCATTTTAAGATCAGAGAGCACAAAAGGATTTTCATCACTGAGCGCCTTAAAACTATTCTTCTGAATTTTCCCGGTAGCACAGGCATATGGAATAATAATATTGTCGACAACATTATAACTCAGATCGATGTTCGGATAAAAATAGAATTTTGATTTTACAAAAACATCCATCGACCCTGTAATTCCAAGACTAGCACTGTATTTTTCCCCTTTAGAAATAAAATTCGGGTTGATAGAAACGATTGTATTATTTATTGTATCACTTGCTGTTTTATAATTATAATAATCAACAGAAGCATTCACTTTCAGCTGTTCTTTCAGAACAGTAGTTTGAACATAACCACTTGCTTTGAAATTACTCTCCGAAGTTTTGTATGAATCCTGCAAATTATAACTGCTCAACTTTACATCATGGTTATATCTTTCCGCTTTTGTATAATGACTTTTCAGCTCAGCATTTGCAGTAAAAAAATTGAAACGCTGAATTGTTGTGTCTCTGTTCTCCTTTGGTATCGTATAAATTTTTGTATCGTATCCGTAAAAATGAACAACATTTCTGGTATAATCAAAATCACCCGACAAGGTATGTTCCTTTAAAAATTTCTTCCCATAAAAGCCCACTTCATTATCGCTGAATCCACCAAAACCATAATCTGCAAGGGATGTTTGCGACGACAAATGTTTCAATCGCAACCCGTATGAATATTCCTTCGAACGTAAATTATTGTACCACGCCTCACCATAAGGAGTTTTATAATTCCCCATTCCAATTTTCACCAAACCATTATATAATTTCGTCAAGGGCTCGCCAACCATTTGAGCGGCTTCAATGGGCTCTACATCATAGGTTGTAGCGATCTTCTTCGAATTAATAGAATACCCTGCTACCTTTAACTTTTTTGTGGAATCGTTTACTACCGGATTTTCAGGTATTTTATTAGCATCCGTAATTACCGGTGTATAGGCTCCAATGCTAATGATCTGCATGGGGTCCAGTTCCGTTTGAGAATGCAACTTCGAGATCGCACTAAAACAAATTGCAACTGCAAACAAACTATATTTTATTGATCTGTTATTCATGTTTAGGTTCTCCTTCATTCACCGGTGGCGTTGTTGTTGCAGGATCTGTAAATAATTTATTTTGCTGTGGGGAATTCCCTTCAAACTCAACTTTAATAGGTTCTTCAACAGCTTTTATTTGTTTTGCAGCTTCCTCATCAGCAGCAATCTTATCCAACTTCTCCTGAGCAATTTTTATTAATTCCGGAATGTCCGACTCATCAATAATTCCTTTTAACATTCCTTTTGCCTGAAAATTATCTTTTAAGGCTACATAATTATCTGCCAACAGGATCATTGCTTTCGTTACCCAATAAGGATAATCACCGTCACCATTGATCAGTTCGAAAACCAATTTTTTTGATTGTTTGAAATCTTGTTTCTGATAAAAAATAGTTGCAACATTGTATTTCGATTCCGCTCCGATTTCTGCCTTTGATGAATTTGCCACCGACTGAAATTCTGCTTGTGCCTCCTCTAATTTTTGCATACTCAAATACGTTTGTGCAATATCATAATGTGCCTCGTTGCTCAATTGTGCATCCACATTTTCTATCTTCAAAACCTTATTTGCATATACTATAATATCTTCCGAAGATTTAGTATTATAATACGACCGCATCAATCCTATAATCGCAGTTTTGCTATTCTTTAAATTTTCTGCTTGCACCTCCAACAACTTATAAATTTCAATTGCCTTCGGATAATCCTGCTTCTTAAAAGCAATATCAGATGCTTTGTAAAGTGATTGCTCCGTAAATTCATTCTTAGGACGACTAATCACAAATGAATATCCTTTCACTGCCTCATCCGTATTTCCAAGTTTATAATCACATTCTGCTTTGTAAAAATTAGCCTGCGTAA
>JAPLDC010000248.1 GCA_026391935.1 Bacteroidota bacterium
CTCTTGTTACTGATTGCACCCTGCAATAGTTCAAAAAAAATCACCAAGACAGCTGAGCAGGATAATAGTAAAGTCGTTATTATTTTTCAAACTACAGCTTGCTTTGGTCGTTGCCCTATATACACACTTACCATAAACGGAGAATCTAAAATCGCAACATTTATTGGTGAAAGGGATACAGAAAAACTAGGAACATATACTAAATCTATTTCAAATAAAGAATTAAGCGATTTCAAAAAAGCTTTTGAAGATTCGAATTTTAATTCTTTGAATGATGAATATCCAGGAACTATTACCGACTTTCCATATAAGTATATAACCTATACCAATAATGGGAAAACAAAAAAAATAAAAGAAAGAAGCGGAGCTCCGAAAGAATTGACCGATTTAGAAAAACTATTAAGCGAATATGCAAACAGCGAAGGGTGGAAAAAAACTGAGGGCTCTTCAAATTCTAAAGATTGAGAACTAAGCCAGTACTCTGTTTTGCCAACTATTTTTTAATGGCACTTCCCATTCCCAATCGAAAGCAGCTTTAGTTGTTACCATATTATTAAACACAATTGTGGCTTCATTTACGAGACCTTGTGAAGCAAGTTTTTCGAACTCTGATAATTTACAAACAGAAATTTCATTTCCTTTCCTGAAGGCTACTTGCATTCTATCGAATAAATCCAAATTCATTTTTTGCTCCAATCCCTTGAAAAAGCGGATCGAAGTATCGATACTACATCCACTTGCCATTGCCTGTTTTTCATCAACAGCAATAACGATGAACAAATTATGTAAAACATCAAAACTTGATTTTAAACTAGCTTCATGAGCTACCCATTCCGAAATAAAAAGTTTTCCTGCATTTTCAATTTCCTTCACCTCAGCATCGGATAACACTCTGTTACTTTGGTAAACCCAAATACGGGCATCGGAGGGCATTGTATTTAATGTTGTCATAAAATTGTATTGATATTGGATTTTATTGTCATCCTAATTTTGATGACAGTATAACTATAATCTGTAATTCAACAATTCGTATTATTTATAAATCTTTGGCCTGAGCAATTAACTCAGCGACATCAAGAACTTTTACGGAATCCTCCTTATTAAAATGTTTTACTCCGTCTGTCATCATCGTATTACAAAATGGACAACCGACAGCAATCACATCCGGATTCAATGCTAATGCCTCTTCACTTCGCTCAACATATATTTCTTTGTTTCCTTTTTCAGCCTCCTTAAACATTTGTGCTCCACCGGCACCGCAACATAAACCATTTTCACGGGAACGTTTCATCTCCATCAATTCTGCTTCCAGGTTGATCATCACCGAACGTGGCGCTTCGTAAACATCATTTGCACGCCCTAAATAACAGGGATCGTGAAAAGTTATTTTTTTCCCTTTGAAACTTCCTCCTTCTATTTTTATTCTGCCTGTATTTAATAAATCCTGCAATAGTTCAGTATGATGAATCACTTCATAGTTTCCACCAAGAGAAGGATATTCATTTTTTAATGTATTCAAACAATGCGGACAACCTGTTACGATCTTTCTAACTTCATAACCATTCAAAATTGTAATATTATTCATTGCCTGCATTTGAAATAAAAATTCGTTGCCCGCACGCTTTGCAGGATCTCCAGTACAACTTTCTTCTGTTCCAAGCACTGCAAATTTTACATTTGCATGATTTAAAATTTTGACAATGGCTTTTGTAATTTTTTTTGCTCGGTCATCAAAACTACCAGCACACCCTACCCAAAATAAAATTTCGGGAGATTCGCCTTTCGCCTTATACTCGGCCATTGTTATAACATCCAATTTTTCGATCATTGCCTTAATTATTTTTCAGATTCCTTTTAGAGATCATTATTCGTTTTTCCAATTCAATCGATCTGCCTGACCAAACTGCCATGGAGCACCATTGTTTTCGATATTCGTGAACATTCCATTTAATTCTGATGGAGCAGCACTTTGTTCCATTACAATAAATCTTCTCATATCTATTATGATACTTAAAGGGTCTATGTTTACAGGGCATTCCTGAACACAAGCATTGCATGATGTGCAAGCCCATAATTCCTCAGCAGAAATATAATCTCCTAATAAGGACTTTCCATCATCTTTAAAAATGCCCTTATTGGCATCCATATTTTTTCCAACTTCTTCTAATCGATCCCTTGTGCTCATCATTATTTTCCGGGGTGATAATAATTTCCCTGTAATATTTGCCGGACAAGAAGATGTACATCTTCCACATTCGGTGCAAGTATATGAATCTAATAATTGTTTCCAAGTCAGGTCTGTAACTTCTTTAGCCCCGAAACGCATTGGTATATTAGGGTCTGCCACAGGTGGGACAAATGAAGGATCAAAAATAGCTTTCACCTCATTGGTCACTGATTCCATATTTGTAAATTTCCCTTTCGGATTTAAATTGGAATAAAAAACATTTGGAAAAGCCAATAGAATATGAAAATGTTTTGAATAAGGTAAATAATTTAAAAACCACAACACCATTCCAATGTGTCCCCACCATCCTACCCGCTCAATAATATGTAATGAATGTTCAGACATACCGCCAAAGAGAAATGGCCCAAGATGGCTACTGATCGCCAATCCTAATGAACCATCATTTAGATCTAATGCGTGGGACTGATGCATCGAATACAAAACTTCATCAGCACCATTCATCATGAAAATAAAACAAATGAGTGTTATCTCACTTAACAAAATTAAATTCGCGTCGAGTTTTGGCCAACCATTTAATTCATTTTTCACCAAACGAGGCACTTTCAATAAATTTCTTCTGGATAAAAATGCAATTGTACCTATGAATGCTAGCACGGACAAAATTTCAATAAAGCTTACCATGAAAGTGTAAAATCCGCCAAGAGCGGGACGAAACATACGATGACTCCCTAATGAACCGTCACAAATTATTTCAATAAGTTCTATTTGCGTTATAACAAATGCAACATACAAAAACAAGTGTAAAATTGCTGGAATCGGTCGTTCGAACATTTTCCTTTGGCCCAGAGAAACCAAAGTCATTAATTTTATTCGTTGTGGAAAATTATCTTTTCTATTGATCTCTTTTCCTAATAAAATATTGCGTCTTACTTTGCGCGCATTGATGGTAAAGAGAATCCCGCCACCAAGCAATAATACAATAAAAATAATGCTTGAAATCATAATACTAAATTTCTAAATCCCGGCTAAAACGCCATCTTATTCTTTAGGCTTATTCCTATCCTTTCTGCCGAAAACAGAAACATGGACATATCGCTCAGGATTGATTCGTAAATCTTTTAATAGTTTATCAAGATCTTCAGATGACTTGTCTAACTTACGGTATAAGCTATCGTTGTTAATTAACATCCCCATACTTCCTTGTCCGCTATTAATTTTCGTAAGGATGGTTGTAGCTTGCCCCAAAGCCAGATCTGCATTCTTAATGGCGGAGGTTAGATTTGATTTTGCAAGTGAATCACTGATATTTGAAAAATTATTAATTACATTCCCAAGCTTATCACTGTTGTTGGCCAAGGTAGTAGCTAGGATATTTACTTTAGAAAGAATGCTGGATATTTTATATTTCTCACTAGATACCATTGTATCTAATCTATAAGAAGTAGTTTCCAAAGAGGTAATTGCCAATTTGATACTCTCGAAACTTTTGGAAAGATTCTGCCTAGCACTTTCATTAAATACTTGTTGAACAACAACCATAACGGAATCAATGGAAGAAATTAATCCGACAGCCTTTTGTTGAAGTGGCGCGATTGTTTTACTTACAGATGTTTTCAAGTCATCCTCCTGAGCAGCGAGCAAGGTATCTCCATTTTTAGCATAAATATCACCTTTGCCAAGTATCAACTGTACAGCTTTAGAGCCCAAAATATCAGAACTTACTACTTTTGCTATTGAATTTTGGGGAACCTTCACATCATTATCAAGTAATAATGTAACAATTACGTTTCCTGTTGTATCATTTGCAAGAACAATTTTTCCGACTATACCAACCTTAAATCCATTGATCATTAATGGATTTGCCTGCACCAATCCGTCAATATTATTATAGACTGCATAAAATGTACGTTGAGATGAGAAAAGGTCTCTTCCTTTCAGGAAATTGAAGCCATAAATAAAACATCCTATGGCAAGTGTAGTAACGATTCCGACTTTTACTTCTTTTGATATCTTCACCTTCTAAAACGTTAAAGCGTTGTTCTGCAAATTTACAAAATTCCTCTGACTATTTGAGGGGAATTCTTTTTCCGTCCTGCATGGCAATAACGAATGCATCTTTAAAACCATTTTTGCGCAATACAGCCTGTAATTTAGTGGCATCATTCTGATTTTTACATTCTCCGGAAGTGTATTTATAAACCCCTTTGTCAATGTATTCTGCAGGTTTTTCTACCCCTATAAACTTTTCAGAATTTATAGGAATCGGTTTATCAGAGGATGTAATCTGTACCTTATAAACGATTTGCGAATTCGACGATTGCTGATCTTTTTTTTCCTCTACCAGCTCTTTTTTCTCATCCTTTTTTTCCGTCGGAGGATCCTTTAATTCTACTTCAGCTGAATCTGAATTTGCAAAATTCTTTGATTTACTATTTTGCTCCATTTCTATGGAATCCTCTTTGCTGAATTTATAGGCTGCCATCCTCTCTATTGCATCATCATACTTTTTTGTTGTCCCCTCAATTTCATCTTTATATTCTCTAAATGCCCTAAAAATCCCTGAAGCCACGTAATCCTGTCCTTTTACAGAACCTAAGAATTGTTCCTCTTTCGGATTAGTCAAGAAACCGATTTCGGTTAAAACACTCGGCATATAGGTTCTCCAAAGTACCCACAAACTGGCTCTTTTCACCCCTTTATCCACTCTGCCAGCTTTTGACAGATATTGTTTTTGAACTTTTGAGGCAAAATTGAGACTTTGTTCTATGTAATTATCGCTGAACATGCTCATAATGATATAGGATTCATCTGAATTCGGGTCAAAACCATCATATTTCTTAACATAATTATCTTCCAATAAGATCGCTGAATTTTCCCTCTTTGCTACATCTAGCTTTCCTTGTTCATTTTTTATCCCCATAACATAGGTTTCTGCACCTAGAACTTCATCTTTACAGATATCTTTTTTCAACTTTTTGTCTCGAAAACATGCGTAATTACAGTGAATGCATATAAACAGGTCCGCTTTAGCTCTATTTGCAATTTCTGCTCGCTCCTGCAATTCTATAAAAACATCTGTTTTACGGGTATAAACGACCTTAACATCTTTCATATTTTCTTCGATGTATTTACCTAATTTCAAGGCTACCGCTAAGGCAACATCTTTCTCCTTATACCTACTACCATGGCATCCTGGATCTTTTCCACCATGTCCGGCATCAATCACAACTGTCTTGATCGAAAAGATTGGCTTGGATTTTGGATAAAAGGAGCTCACCAAAAAACAAATTGCAAAAAGACCTAATATGAAAATGTTTTTTTTCAAGATTTTTAATTCAAATAATTAACAATTAACAACAATATAATGTTTGCAAAGGAACAATGTCATCTGCAAACTGTTTATTTTTTTACTTAGTTTTGAGCCTGAACATCAAAACACAAACCAAAATTACAAGATAAAATTGCGTATAGTAAAGGTTAATTCTTTTTTTATCCTCGTTTGCCTGTTAATAACTGCATCAGGCTATGCTATTACATTTAAGCCAATACCGATTGATACGGCAAAAAAATCGATTGAAAATAAATCATTTTTAAAAGAA
>JAPLDC010000498.1 GCA_026391935.1 Bacteroidota bacterium
AACAAATTATAACTTATTTTGATTAAAATTATTTTTCATTTATCAAGCAGTTTTGATTGTATCTTTGATGAAACTTATTTACAACTAATTTATGAAGATCAAATTTTTAGGAGCCGCCCAGACTGTCACAGGTAGCAAGCATTTAATCATAGCAGATGATGGCAAAAAAATATTACTTGACTGTGGTTTTTTTCAAGGGAGAGGCGCTGAAACGGATGGCTTGAATCGAACATTTAATTTCGACCCTGCCTCCATTGATTTCCTGATCCTTTCTCATGCACATATTGATCATTCCGGAAACATTCCTAATCTGGTGAAGCAAGGTTTTAAAGGAAATATAATTTGTACAAATGCCACTTTAGATCTTTGTAAAATAATGCTTACCGATAGTGCACATATCCAAGAAAATGATGTCCGTTTTCTAAACAAAAGAAGACTGAAACGTGGAGAAGAACCTCTCAAACCGATTTATACAATAAAAGATGTTGAAAAATGTTTGCCAATGTTTATCGGAATTAGTTACAATACTCAATATTCTGTTTATAAAGATTTGAGAGTGACGTTTACTGATTCCGGCCATATACTTGGAAGCGGAGCAGTAAATATTGAACTTTCAGAAAATGGAGAAACTAAGAAGATTTGTTATACCGGTGATATTGGTCGGTACAATGGCTCTATATTAAAAGATCCTCAACCCTTTCCACAAGCAGATTATATTATAGCGGAATCTACCTATGGAGATCGATTGCATAGCGATATGGCCTATAGTGAACAACAATTATTCAATGTTATTTATAATACCTGTATCACTAATAAAGGAAAAGTAATTATCCCTGCTTTCAGTCTTGGCCGAACGCAAGAATTGGTTTATGCGCTTGATAAAATGGAGAAGAAAAAAATGCTGCCACGTATAAATGTATATGTAGATAGTCCTCTGTCGGTAAATGCCACCAATATTATGAGAAATCATCCTGAATGTTTTAACAAGGACATTTTGGAATATCTGAAAAGTGATTCAGATCCTTTTGGTTTTAATAATTTGATATACATACAAGATGTTGAAGACTCAAAACAATTAAATGAATTAAAAGAGCCTTGTATAATTATTTCTGCTTCAGGCATGGCAGATGCCGGACGAATAAAACATCACATTGCTAATAATATTTCGAATCCAAACAACGCAATATTAATTGTGGGCTATGCAGAACCAAACTCACTGGGAGGAAGATTGAGGGCAGGAAATAAAATGGTAAAGATATTCGGGGTTGAACATGCCGTAAATGCGGAAATTATTATTATAGATTCCTACAGCGCACATGGTGATTTCAAAGAAATGATTCATTATTTTGAATGTCAAGACAAACAAAAAGTGAAAGAACTTTTTTTGGTGCATGGTGATTATAAAGTGCAATTGAGTTATAAAGAAAAATTGATCGAAGCAGGATTTAAAAACATTCGTATTCCTGCCCAAAATGATATTGTAGAAATAAAATAAAAATTTGATGATTTCGAAGCAAATAAAATATCTGATTATCAAAGAATTAAAACTAGAGATGCGAAATAAATATGCCTTAGGTGGCATTTTATTATATGTTGTATCAACTGTATTTGTAAGCTATTTATCCTTCAAAAAGATAGTAACTCCCGCAACATGGAATGCTTTATTTTGGATCATACTTCTTTTTGCTTCTATTAATGCAATTGCTAAAAGTTTTATTGGCGAAACAAGAGGCAAATTATTATACATGTACACGCTTGCTAGTCCGCAAGCAGTGATACTTTCAAAAATCATTTATAATTCTTTTCTTTTGCTTGTCTTATCAGGCTTATGCTTATTAACGTATACTTTATTTATCGGGAACATTATTCAGGATTTACCTTTATTTTTGATCACTCTGTTATTAGGAAGTTTCGGTTTTTCATCTTTACTCACGATGGTGTCTGCTATTGCCTCTAAAGCGGGAAATAATTTCACGCTGATGGCAATTTTAAGCTTTCCAATTATGATCCCTTTACTGATGGTACTTATCAAACTGTCAAAAAATGCCATTGATGGATTAGAGCGCTGGGACCTAAATTATCTACTTGTTTTAATGTTCCTTAATTTTATAATTGTCGCTTTATCCTATTTATTATTTCGTTATCTTTGGCGGGATTAAAAACCCAAGGATAAAAGCAACAACAATGTCTTGAGGAGTTTTTGATGCCTGAAAAGAAAATTTACTATATGACACAGATCATGTTATTTAGAACCTTTTAGAGAGAAACATTAAAGATTGAACATTTAAAATGAAAAAGAATTGGTGGAAAATAACAGCTGTCGTTTTTGTGTTTTATACGCTAATCGCCGGATTTTTAATTCCCGTTCCTGCTCAACCCATTCTCCACGAGACTATTCGTAACCTCTATTTTCATGTGCCAATGTGGTTTTCGATGATGACAATTCTCTTTGTTTCCGTTTGGCACAGCATAAAATACCTCGGAAATCCAGATATACAAAGCGATATTATCGCAACACAAGCTGCAAATACAGGAATGATGGTTGGCGCACTCGGTTTGATCACAGGTTCATTATGGGCAAAATATACTTGGGGAGCTTGGTGGGTAGCTGATATTAAACTAAATGGTGCAGCTATTACTATGCTTATTTATTTAGCTTACTTTGTGTTGAGAGGTTCAATTGATGAAGAACAAAAACGAGCTAGGATCGCGGCAGTATACAATATTTTTTCTTTTGTGATGCTAATCGTATTTCTGATAATATTACCTCGCATGAGCGATTCACTTCATCCTGGCAACGGTGGAAACCCAGGTTTTAGCAAATACGATCTAGACAGTAATATGCGAATGGTGTTTTATCCGGCAGTTATCGGTTGGATATTATTTACTGTTTGGATATTCACTCTAAGAGTTAGATTAGAAAAATTAAAAAGAAAAACTTTATTCGATGAATGATCTGTTAAAAAAATATGCCCTGTTATTTGGGTTAATCTTGAGCTCTATTACTTCATTTGCTCAGGATAACGCACCGGTTGAAATGGCAAGCGGTTTATATCAATCAGGAAAAATATATGTAGTCATAACGGTTATCTGCATAATTTTTGTTGGCATAGTTGCATACCTGATTCTCTTGGACAGAAAAATCAGTTCGCTTGAAAAGGAAATAAAAAATAAGTAGTCAAATAAAAATAAAAAAGAATTTGTAATTCAGCAAAATTCGTAGTATGAAAAAAATACATGTTTTAGGCATCATCTTTATTGCAGTAGCAATTGGAGCAATATTTACTACCTTAAGTACACCATTTACCAGCACGTATGCAAGTTTTGCAGAAGCAGCAAGTGAGACAGGAAGAGAATTTCATGTTGTAGGGAAATTAAACAAAGACAAAAAACAAATTTACGAACCGAAGGTAAATCCTAACCTATTCACTTTTTACATGGTCGATAATAAAGGTGCTGAGTGTGAAGTGATATTGCATAAAAATAAACCTCAGGATTTTGAAAGATCAGAACAAATCGTATTGATCGGGAAAATGCAAAATCAAGTATTTGAAGCTTCTGATATTTTAATGAAATGTCTTGCATTAGAAAAATAAAGCGTAATAAAATTTTTACGTATTTCTAAAATTAACAATCCCTACAAATCAACAATTCAAAAATAATTATGGAATACATTGGTGAGCATTTAGGAATAGGCAAAATTGGAAATATTTTTGTCATTCTTTCTTTTGTATTTGCACTTTTGGCAAGCGTTTCCTATTTTTTTGCTGCAAAGGATACTGATGATTCTGCATCATGGAAACGCATTGCACGAATTGCTTTCCGTATCCATGGTATTGGTGTATTCGGAATTGTATGTACGATGTTCGCAATGTTATACAACCATTATTTCGAGTACGAATATGTTTGGCACCATAGCAATAAAGAAATGCCGATTCGTTATATCCTTTCCTGCTTTTGGGAGGGACAAGAGGGCAGTTTTTTACTTTGGACGTTCTGGCATGTCGTGATTGGTTTGGTTTTACAACGTACTGCAAAAAAATGGGAATCTCCTGTAATGGCCACCATTTCACTAGTCCAGGTATTTTTGGCATCCATGCTTTTAGGAATAACAATTTTTGATTACCATTTAGGTAGCAACCCCTTCACAGTTCTTTTGCGTGACAATCCTGATTTTGCAAACATTCCGCTGCTTACAGATTTTAATTTGATAGATGGTCACAAGATCAATAATTATATTTCTAAAATTGATGGACGCGGATTAAATCCATTATTGCAAAACTACTGGATGACCATTCACCCCCCTACGCTATTCCTTGGGTTTGCATTAACAGTTGTTCCATTTGCATATGCAATCGCAGGTCTCTGGAAAAAAAATCTAACAGATTGGCTTAAACCAGCCTTACCATGGACCTTTGCAGGTGTAGCCGTTTTAGGAGTGGGAGTATTAATGGGAGGCGCATGGGCTTACGAAGCATTAAGCTTTGGCGGATTCTGGGCATGGGATCCTGTTGAAAATGCATCCTTAGTTCCTTGGCTAACATTAGTTGGGACAGCACATTTAATGCTTATCAATCGCAACAAAGGTCAATCATTATTTATAACTTTTGGATTCGCGATTCTAACCTTTATTCTAATTCTTTATTCCACTTATTTAACCCGTAGTGGTATACTTGGAGAAACGTCCGTTCACTCCTTTCCAACTGCTGGCATGTCGGGACAGTTACTCGCCTATCTTTTATGTTTTTTGATAATGGGAATTGTTTTACTTATCATCAATTGGAAAAATTTTCCGAAACAAACAGAGGAAGAAGGTCTTTGGTCACGAGAATTCTGGATGTTAGTAGGAGCAATTGTTTTACTTGTCTCCTCCTTCCAAATTATTTTTTATACCTCAATACCTGTCTGGAACAAATTGTTCGGAATGAACAAAGCACCATTAAAAGAGGTTGTAAAATTCTATAACGATTGGCAATTACCGTTTGCATTTATTACAACATTATTGATTGCTATCGGCCAATTTTTAAAATATAAAAATACGGACTTAATACTATTCTTCAAAAAAATTGCTCTATCGCTCATTGTATCCTTGGCATTGACAATTTTCATGATCTATATTTTAAATTTTACAAATACCTATTACTCAATACTGCTCTTCTCCTCTATTTTTGCAGCTGTCGCTAATTTCGATTATATGGTGAGAGTTCTTAGAGGGAAAATTAAAAAAGCCGGGGCCTCTATTGCTCACATAGGCTTTGCACTCGTTTTATTGGGCGCTTTAATTTCAACTTCAAAAAAAGATATTATTTCTAAAAACACTTCAGGAAAAGATCTGAAAGGACTAGGAGAAACATTTTCAAATGATGACAATATTTTACTCACAAAAGGTGACACGTTGAATATGGGCAACTATTTTGTCACCTATATCGGGAAGAGACAAGAAGGTATCAATATTTATTTTGATGTAAATTATTTTACAAAAGATGCAACGGGTAAGTTAACAAAAGAATTTTCCTTAGCGCCATTAGTACAGACAAATCCACGCATGGGAAACATTGCAGAGCCTGACACACGACACTTTGCCACTTTTGATGTGTATACCCACGTAACCTATGCGGACCTGGAATTTAAAGAGCCCAAAAAAGATAATAACGATGAATATGATGAGGCAAAAAAGTACACAATAAAAAAGGGTGACACAATCTTTTCTTCAAATGCAATCATAATTTTCGACTCACTTTCAACCAATTTTGATAAATCAAAATACAAGTTAAATGATAGTGATATTGTAGTATTAGCTCACCTCCGAGTATTAGACATAGAAAAAAAATATGAAACAACTCCTGCTTATATAATCAGAAAAAGTGAAGTTCAAAAAGTAGAATCGAAAGTGGATGAATTGGGATTAAAATTTGTATTTTCAAAGATCAATACCGAAAATGGAAAAATTGATATTTCTTTACAGGAGAAAAAATCAAACGCACGTGATTTTATCGTTATGCAAGCAATGATCTTTCCTTATATAAATATTCTTTGGCTCGGATGTATCATTATGGCAATTGGAACCATTTTGGCGATCATAGAACGTTTAAAGAAAGTTTCATAAGCAACAATATCTTGAGACCTGAAATAAAAATATCGATCATTGGAGCCGGCAACCTTGCCACTCAATTGGGAATAACGCTTTTTAATGAAGGTTATTTTATCTCCCAAGTATACAGTCGTTCAAAAAAAAATGCAAATGTACTTTCAAAAAAAATAAATGCTAATGCGATCAGCGATATAAAAAAACTTTCAGCAGACGCTTCCATTTATATCATCGCTTTGAAAGATGACGCCATTGAGATCATCGCTAAGCAATTAAAATTAAAAGATAAAATTGTTGTTCATACTTCTGGAAGTATTCCAATGGATATTTTAAAAAATTCCTCCTCTAATTTTGGAGTATTTTATCCATTACAAACATTTTCTAAGACAAAAAAAGCAGATTTTAAAACTATCCCTATTTGCATCGAGGCAAACAACAACACTACTGCCATCACATTACAATACTTCGCAAAAAGCATCAGTGGTAATGTAAACAAGATCAACTCACTACAACGTAAAAAAATACATTTAGCAGCAGTTTTCGCATGTAATTTCAGCAACCACCTGTATGGTATCGCTGAAAAATTACTGGCAAAGGAAAAATTATCCCTTGACCTTTTACGACCATTGATTGAAGAAACCGTCAATAAGATCAAAGATAAAAAACCGTGCGAAATGCAAACCGGACCTGCAATACGTGGCGATAAAAAAACAATTAAAACACATTTAAATTTGTTATCGAAAGATAAAGATCTTCAAAAAATATATAAATTGATGAGCGAAAGTATTATCAATTCTAAAAAGAATAAATAATTAAAATCAGAGAATTTTTATCTCTACTCAAAAATAACAGAGAAAATCGTAATTTAGTGGCGATGGAAAACTTCAAAACAAAACTCACCCGGGTTAAAGCATTTATTTTTGATGTGGATGGTGTTCTTACAAATGGCTCTGTTACCTTGATGCCTAATGGAGAGCAAATACGCGTAATGAATATTAAAGATGGTTATGCTTTACAATTGGCTATAAAAAAAGGATATAAAATTGCGATCATTTCCGGAGGAAAATGTGAAATGGTACGTAAAAGATTGAATGGCCTGGGAATAACAGATATTTATTTAGGCTGCCATACCAAAATTGATACTTACAAAGAGTTTATAGAAATTTACAAAATCGATCCGAATGAAATACTCTATATGGGTGATGACATTCCGGATTATGAAGTAATGAAAAATATTGGTGTACCCACATGTCCGAATGATTCAGCTCCTGAGATAAAAGACATTTCTATTTATATTTCTGATAAAAAAGGTGGCGAAGGTGCTGTTCGCGATGTGATTGAACAAGTATTAAGAGTACAAGAAAAATGGTTCGATAAAGAGGGATTTGTCTGGTAAATGAAGGGGTAAGAGTTTTGAGTTTATATTACATATTGAATAGTCATTTCAAGAAGAGAAATTTTATTAATATACTATGATCGCTTTTTTAAAATTGATACGGATACAAAACTTGCTTATCATTGCCTTTACGCAATACGTGGTTCGCTGGTGTATTGTTTATCCGATCATTCAACTTAATAGCAAATATTATACACTTCAACTTTCCGAATTAAATTTTTTCCTGTTAGTGCTCTCCACCGTCATGATAGCCGCCTCAGGATATATCATTAATGATTATTTCGATGTTCGCATCGACAAAGTGAATAAGCCCGAGCGATTGGTAATTGACAAAGGTGTTAAAAGACGCGTTGAAATGGGTGCGCACAGTGTCATTAATGTTTTGGCAATTATCCTTGCACTTTATGTTTCCTATTCTATCGGTTCCTGGAGATTGACCTTGGTACATTTTATTTGTGCGGGTGGATTGTGGTTCTATTCAACTACATTTAAACGTCAGTTCCTGATCGGGAACATTGTAATAGCTGCATTTACAGCACTTGTCCCTCTTATTGCCGTGATATACGATATGATCCCGATCTACAGAACATATCTTCCCATTGAAGAAACGCTTAGTTTTATGGCCGTTTGGGAATACACGGTCGCCTTTTCATTTTTTGCCTTTATCACAACCTTGTTACGCGAGATAATAAAAGACATGGAAGATGTTGATGGTGATGAAGAATATGGTTGTAAAACAATGCCAATCGTACTCGGAATTGAAATGACAAAAAAAATTGTGATGGCTATTGCATTTATCACTATGATTTGTCTGGCTATGATACAAAAGGATTTTTTAAAAATAGATGATAAGATCTCTTTCATCTATTTTACAATTGCGCTACAATTACCCTTGGCATTTTTAATCTATAAAATAAAGACCGCTCAGGAAAAAACGCAATTACGCTTTGCAGGAAATTTAGCAAAATTTATTATGCTGCTTGGAATAATTTATCTTCTTGTATTTGCATACCCTATCCTTCACAACACGCTGCATGCAATTTGAGGATCCTCAAGAAATCCCTCTTTACTTGTGTGAGAAAAAAGCAAATGCTTTTGATGAAGAAATAAATGATACTACCATCGTAATTACTGCCGATACTATTGTTTGGATAAACGGACAAGTACTTAACAAACCTGAAAATTTTGATGATGCAGCAAGAATGTTGAAATTATTATCAGGAAATGTGCACGAAGTATATACAGGTGTATGTTTAAGGTCGAAAAACAAAACAAGATCCTTTTATACATTAACTAAAGTATATTTCAAGAAACTTTCGCAGGAAGAAATTGAATTTTATATAAAGAACTATAATCCTTTCGATAAGGCCGGATCTTATGGTGCGCAGGAATGCCTTCCCGATGGAATGAACCCTTGTTCGAAGGACGAAATAGCATTTTTAACTAAACTAAATAAAATTGGATTGATAGAAAGCAGTAATGCTAAAATGCAATCCGGTACTGGACACATTGAAGTTGAAAAGATAGAAGGCTCTTACTTTAATGTGATGGGCTTACCTATAATGGAGTTATATGAAGAGTTGTTAAAAATTTAAAAACGATTCTATTAAAAAATATTTATTCTAAATACTAATTGTAACATCACAACAGGAATAAATTCACACCCTTTCTAATAGAATATATTTTATCCTTGGCTTTAATAATAATCGATTAATGAGCAACAAGACCTTAATCACAAAATAAAAAACAAAAGAAATTCTTATACAGGCTAATTGAATGGGCACATCATCAGTGCAGCACTGATGATGTGC
>JAPLDC010000469.1 GCA_026391935.1 Bacteroidota bacterium
AACCGCTTTTTGGATTATTACAAAAATGCGCCTGATCTTAATGCTTCTTCTTCTAGAGACAGAGACCGTTCTTCTTCAACTCCGGGTATTACCAAATTATTCATCAACCTTGGTGAATTAGACAGTTTGGATAGCACTTCAATGAAGGAATATATCGCTGAAGTTTCTGGTGTTGATTTAGCATCAATCGTTAATATTGAAGTGAAATCGAGTTTCTCTTTTATTGAAGTGAAAACAGAAGCTGCAGAAGTAATTCAGGGAACTTTCAAAAATGCACGTTACAATAATCGTAATGTACGTATTGAATCTCGTGGAGCTAGCGAAGGAAGATCAAGCGGAGGATATGAAGGTGGTGGAAACAAAAGATCTTTTGGCGGTGGAGAACGTAAAAGTTACGGAAACCGTTCTGATAGAGGAGGAGACAGAGGTGGAGATAGAGGTGGATATAAAGGAAGAAGTGGATCCGGTGACCGTCGAAGTTCCGGTTCAGGTGAACGCAAATCATACAGCGACCGTTCTGACAGAAACTCAACAGGAGAGCGTAAATCGTATAGCGACCGTTCCGATAAAGGTGGTTATGCAAAAAGCAATAGCGACTCAGGAGAACGCAAATCGTATAGCGATCGCTCTGAAAAACCAGCTTCAAAAAGTACAGGAAGTGAATCAACAGGTGGAGATAGAAAAAGTAATTTTTCTCGCGAAAGACGCCCTAGAAAACAATTCTAAATATTAATTTACAATTGATCAAATCAAAAAGCTCCCCGTTTTTCGGGGAGCTTTTTGATTTGCCGTCTCTCGTTTTTTATTACATTTGGTTTAAAAGCAATTAAAATGAAGAAAGTAGTATCGTTTATATGTTGTTTGTATTTTGCAATGTTGGCAAAAGGGCAATCAAATGAATTTGTCTGGGCGGGTGCAATGGAGGGTATGGTGCAAAGTAAATGTATTGCAGTAGATGCCGACCACAATGTATACACGACATGGTGTTTTGGAACAGGATGTTCTATGGATGATTTTGATCCGGGCCCAGGAATCTCTTATTTGGCTACAGCAGGCGGGAATGATATTTTTATCTCAAAATTGGATTCTATGGGAAATTTTGTCTGGGCAAAACAAATAGGGTCTGGTGGGAGTGACGTAGGGATTTCCATTACTTTAGATCATAACGGAGATATTTGTGTAACAGGTGTTTTTTCTGGATTCGTGGATTTTGATCCAGGTTCTGCTACTAATTATGTATCAGGGTCTAGCTCGGACATATTTATTTTGAAACTGGATGCTGCGGGTAATTTTATTTGGGTAAAGACAATGGGAAGCATCGGTTACGATGCGCCATCAACAATTGTTGTGGATAAAAACGATAATATATATATAGCAGGATCCTTTGAAGGAACTTTTGATTTTGATCCAGGCTTAGATAGTTTGGGATATGTAGATAGCCTCACTTCTTCAGGAGGTGCCGATATTTTTATTGCAAAATTTAATGCATTGGGTGACCATATTTGGGCGAAACGCCTTGGAGGGACAAATTCGGATGCGGTATACTCCATGGTCGTTGATACATCAGGCTATGTATATTCCACCGGGGATTTCATAGGAACTTCAGATTTTGATCCAGGTAGTGGAACCTATAATCTCATAAATGCGTCCTCAAGTACAGTCGATATTTTTATTTCAAAACTCGATTCCCTCGGAAATTTTGTTTGGGCAAAAAGTATCAATGGGCCTGCGGCCAATGATGACGGACTTTCCATTGCAGTGGACAAAGATGGGGCGGTTTATACAACAGGTGAATATATCAACATCGTTGATTTTGATCCAGGTCCTGGCGTATTTAATTTATCAGCAAATTCTTACCCTGCTACAACTTATGGTGATGCTTTTATTTTGAAATTAGATGCTGCAGGGAATTTCGTCTGGGTGAAGGATATCAAAGAAAACAGTTATGATTTAAGAGGTACATATATATTGGTAGATAAAAATAAAAACATTTATGTCTCAGGTGCTTTTTGGGGCACTACAGATTTTGATCCGTCTCTTGGAGTTCACATGCTTACATCCAATGGAGGTCCAGATGCTTTCATAGCTCAGTATGACTCCACTGGCGCGCTGATTTGGGTGAGACAATTAGGAAGTGTTAATTACGATCAGGAAGTGGCAATGTTTCTTGATAATGAACAAAGCCTATACAATTGTGGTGGATTTGGCGGGACGATTGATTTTGATCCTGGCATAGGTGTTCACAATATTGCATCCAGCATATGCGGAAGTTTTTACGTACTAAAACTAGGTTCTGCTGGAGTTTGGCCAGGAGATGCGAATCATGACTTTGTAGCGGACAATACCGATTTATTGCCAATAGGTTTGTTTTATGGAGAAACGGGGACTGTTCGCGATTCGGTTAGCAATATGTGGCAAGGATTTAAGTCCGAAGATTGGAATGTATTTCAAGCTGATGGTTTTGACATCAAACATGCAGATTGTAACGGAGATGGTTTGATTAATGACAATGATACACTTGCAGTGAATCTAAATTTTTCATTGACACATGCTTTTACTCCTGAACATCAAGAAGCCCGCATAACAAATCCGGATTTGTATTTTGTCACTAGCGCTTCTGCTGCTCCTGGAAGTATGGTTGATGTTGAGCTATGGGCAGGCAACTCCTCTTTACCTGTTACGGATCTTTATGGACTTTCATTCGTTATAAATTACGATGCATCATTGGTACAATCTGCTACAGAAGTATTAACATTCCCTTCAAGTTGGTTTGCGACTCCAGGAACTGATGGAATTAAATTAGGAGTTGTGGATGCCTTAGCATCTAAAGTGTATGGTGCTGAAACAAGAATCGATCATTTTAATACAAATGGTTTTGGAAAGATTGCTGATTTTAAATTCCAACTAAAAAGCTCCATCCCTACAAATACAATAATGAATTTTTCTATTTCAAATTATACAGCAAATGATGCGAACGGAAATCCTTTATTGTTTAATACAATGAACGATAGTATTTTAGTAACTCCTTTTGCTAGTGTGTCTGAAAAAGATAAAGGAAAAAAAATCTCTGTTTATCCTAATCCAGCAAACAATTTCATTTCTATATATCTTTCGGAATCAATAAAGGATGGAACTGTCGAGATTTATAATCTTATAGGAGAATTGATTCATAAAGAACCAATAGAAGGCTATGAAAAAAAGATTGATTTTAAAGATTATAATAATGGAATATATTTTTTGAAAATACTAAGCGAGAATAAAATTGTAGGAATGCAAAAGATTATTAAACAGTAAGTTTTATTATTTCATTGCATAAAAAAAATCCCGAGCTAAACACTCGGGATTTTTTGTCTTATCACTTACACCTACTACTTCTTAGCAGGAGTCGGCTCTTTCGGTTTCATCAAGCTATTCATTGCCATCATTTCTTGCATTGTACGTTGCATATTATCGCTTGAGCCATCAAGGAAAATAACATTTCCTTTACCATACTCAGCAAAATTTTTGATCGCTTCTGTCCACATTGAAAATAAAATTACAGATGTATCCAAGTTTGCTTGCTCCATTTCTTTTGCAGCCTGACTCATACCTTTAGCTACTTCTTCACGGAATAAAGCAACACCTTGTCCGCGCAATTGGGCAGCTAAACGTTCTGCTTCAGCAGCAATTTTAATTGCATTTCCATCCGCTTCAGCAGCTTTTGTTTTTGTTATCAATAATGCTTGCCCTTCATTTTCAGCAGCAGCCTTTAAATTACTAGATGCAACAACTTGTGCCATTGACTTGATGATTGCTTCATCAAATGTGATATCGTTCAATTGAAGATCTAATAAATGATATCCCCATGTTTCAAGCGTTTGGTCAATCTGTTCCTTTACATCATTCACGATCTCTTTTCTCAAGGACAACACTTCTGACTGTTTTTTTGTTGCTACAAATCCACGGATGGAGCCTTCAATGGTGCGAACCAACGCTTGCATTAAATTTCTGTCGTCAATGAATTTAAAAGCAACATTTTTTATACTCTCTTCATTCGTATTTATTACAGCATAAAGCAACATAGCTTTAAAATATACATTCGCCTGATCTATAGTAATTGCTTGAAATTCAAGTTCTACGGAGCGATTTTGAATCGAAATACGCTTGTAGATCTGCTCAATAAAGGGCAATTTGAAATTTAACCCCGGACTCATTATTCTCCGGTATTTACCAAATACAGTAACAACGGCAATAGATCCCTGAGTTACTGTAACAAAGGAAAGGAATAGTATTAGCAGCACTAATACAAGCAGGATTATGGATACGACAGGCATGTTTTATATTATTAATTGGTTTAACACAAATGTATTATAAAAATATCCTCAGATAGATTATTTTGATTATTAATTTTTTTTGATTTTATCGCTTTAAAATAAGAATGTTTTGATTATATTTGCATCGCTTTTAAAAAGCAAATGGCTGCGTAGCTCAACTGAATAGAGTGTCTCACTACGGATGAGAAGGTTAGGGGTTTGAATCCCTTCGCGGTCACAAGAAAAACCTCGCACGATTGCGAGGTTTTTTTTATTTCTTATTGCATGTTAGAATTTTTCAAATTGTTTTGAAAATACTTTTCTTTCGCTACATTTGATACAGACCAATGGGACAGAAATTATAACAAACAAAATTATCTGAGTTGTTTGTTTTTTATTCATTTAGCCTAACGAGAATAGTATGGGCATTTTATTTTCAGATACCTAGCTTAAAGTCTTAAAATGGAGCAATACGAGGATACATTTATTAAAGAAATAAGAATATAATGAGCAATAGTTTTTACGAATGGAAACCTGAATACCTTGACTCTTTTGTTGGAATAACATCTGTAAGTATTGGTTTTATTATTTTTTGGTTTATCATAGTAAGCTCTAAAATTAAATCCCTCTTTTTCTCTAAGTATCAGGAAGAAAAAGCGTGGATAAATTATGTTGTATTTCAAAAAATTATGGGCGTATTATTTTTGGGAATTATTCCAGGTGTTTTAGTGCTTTTTTATTACCGTTTTCATTATCAGATTATGGATTGAAATTTGGCAATTTTTCGGAGTCACTGATTTACACAGGTATAATGTGTCTTTTAATTGTTATAATAAATTTCAACGCTACAAAAAAAGAGGGTAACCTCAAAAACTATCCTCAAATGCGATTAAAAGAATGGAACAAAAAACGTATCAGCATTAACATACTCGCTTGGGCGTCCTACTTATTTGCTTATGAATTTATGTTCAGAGGGATTTTATTAATAACCTGTTATCATTCCTTTGGATTTTGGCCCGCTGTTGCAATAAACCTTTCGCTTTATTCTGCCACACATATTCCGAAAGGACTTACAGAAACGATAGGAGCTATTCCATACGGACTCCTTCTTTGTTTCATTACTATATCCACAGGAAGTATTGCAGTTTCATTTTTAACACATTTAGCACTGGCGCTTTCAAATGATTATTTCTCGGTTTATCATAGCAAAGAAATGAAATTTGTATAGGCAACCAAAATTGAACTTTTACGTTGTTATCTTATACTAATAGAATTAAAAAACCTTGAAAATAGCACGTTTTTATTTTTTTATCTATTTACTGATCAGTTCCTTAAGGTCTTTTTCGCAAGAGGAGCCATTACCGATTGCGCCACCTGCTTTAAGTGAAACAGCACCAGCAAAAAAACAATATTATTTATTAAGCCCAAGAGTATCTGTTACCGTCCCTCATCCGATGGGAAACAAATCTTTCAAAAAAAGTTTTGTCGGAATTTATGAGGTTTCCGGTGGACTAAATTTTATGATCTATAAAGGAATATTTGGTGGCATTGCTGCCAAATATGGACTGCTAAAAATTACAGAGAATAAAATAGCGGACTATAACGCCAGTATGAGTTATAATAACATTGGAATTAAATTTGGAGGAGATTTTTATATCGGTGAAAAAAACAATTCCATTTTTTCTATGTCATTATTATATGGAAAAAACTGGACCAAATATTCAGGGATCAAAAGTAAGGATCCCAACAATCCACCAAAGATCAATGGATTTAACACTTTTTATTTTGAGCCCGAAATGAATATTTTCTTTTTGATAGAATCAAATTTTGCAATCGGAGCAACGGTTTCATATTCTGTTTTCGATGCTCATTTTAACCCATATGATTTGAGATTAAATGAATACACTCAATTCGAAACTAAAAATGCTGTTTCTACTCAATTCTTAAGTTTCGGTTTCGGATTTTATTACAGTTTGGTTAAAAAGAAATAAGTTATCTTTTCAGGATAAAATTTGGAATCTTTTTATTCTGCATTATTTTATGAACGAAAACAATATTAAGCAAATTCTTTATATACATTGTCAACAGTTTGTTGAACAGCGCATTTCAAATGCACAAGTCGCGATAAATACTGCAAAAGAATCGGCAAATGACGACACAAAAAGTAGTGCCGGCGATAAACATGAAACGGGTAGAGCTATGGCACAATTGGAACAAGAGAAAAGTGCCATTCAATTAAATGAAGCGTATGAACTTCAAAATATATTGCAAAAAATAAATCCTCATTCATTTTCAGAAATAATTCAAAATGGTAGTGTTGTTTTAACAAACAAAGGAAACTTTTTTATTTCTATTCCTGCCGGAAAAATAGTAATTGAAAATAAAGTTTATTTTGCTATTTCTATTGGTTCACCAATTGGTTTGAATCTCAAAAAAAAATCTAAAAAAATGCAATTTGACTTCAATGGTCAACTTTATGAAATCGAAGATATATTTTAATGTTATTTACTTATATTTGTTCTAGCACTATCATCTAAAAAATATTAAGTACGAAGTATTAACAAATTC
>JAPLDC010000527.1 GCA_026391935.1 Bacteroidota bacterium
ATAGTTGCTTTAATAGCATCAGGCATATACATCATTGGCAAAGTGGTGTTTTCTGATAAAAAACATTCATAACTACCTGATTTTAAGGCTTCATGGAAAATATGGACTGCGTAATCGGTAGTCCCGCCACCTGGCGCAGATTTCCATCCTATTAATCCGGGATATCGTAAACTTCTGACATCCACTCCAAATTTTTTAAAATAGTATTCGCACCAGCGTTCTCCGGCCTGTTTGCTTATTCCATATACAGTACTTGGTTCCATAATAGTGAATTGAGGTGTATTTTCACTTGGGGTATTCGGACCAAAAACGGCAATAGAACTTGGCCAATAAATTTTTTCGATGATCTTTTCTTTGGCAAGGTCAAGGACGTTGAATAAGCCTTGCATATTAAGATCCCAGGCAAATTTTGGCATTTTTTCAGCAGTGGCGGATAGCAGTGCGGCTAATAAATAAATCTGATTTATCTTATGTCGCTTTACGATCTCTAAAATACCCTGCGCATTCATTACATCAATTACCTCAAAAGGTCCCTCTTTCGCTTGATCGGTTACCTTTACATCGGATGCAACAACATTATCGATTCCGTATATTTCTCTAAGATTTTGAACCAGTTCCGTTCCAATTTGTCCGGATGAACCAATTACCAATATTTTATCGCTCGTTCGCATTGTCAAATAGTTTTTACGCGCCTCCTTTTTAAAGGGCAAGGACGGGATGAGGTTTGAAAGGCTAAATATCTTTAATTAATTTTAAAATAAAAATAATTTCTCACATAAATATGAGCATTCGCTTGTGAACGAGAATGGCTTAAGTAGATATTTCGTAAATTGCAGGGATTTTTAACCCCTAGACACTATGTTACTGCAAAACAGAGTTAACAAAAAGGAGCTTAAAAAACGAATTCAGGAAGAATCTATCAAAAGGATAACCGTTTCGTTTTACCGCTACGTAATTATTAATAATCCACAAGAAGTTCGCGATAATTTATTTCTTCAATGGAATGCATTGAAGATAATGGGTCGTATTTACATTGCCCATGAAGGAATTAATGCACAAATGTGTGTTCCTGAGGAAAATTGGGAGATCTTTAAATATAACCTTAATCAGGATCCATTATTTGCCGGAATGCCTTTTAAAATAGCAATTGAAGACGATGGGAAATCTTTTTATAAATTGACGATTAAGGTTCGTGCGAAAATTGTTGCAGATGGTTTGGATGACGAAGCTTTTGATGTTACTAATGTGGGGACACATTTAACAGCGAAGGAATTTAATCAAGCAATGGAAGATTCAGATACAATAATAGTGGATATGCGAAACCATTATGAAAGTGAAGTTGGAAAATTTACCGGAGCAATTTGTCCGGATGCGGACACTTTTCGTGAAGAATTACCGATGGTGATCGAAGAATTGAAAGACAAAAAAGATAAAAAAATTATAATGTATTGCACCGGTGGTGTGCGATGTGAAAAAGCGAGTGCCTATTTAAAACACCATGGATTTAAAGATGTAAGTCAATTACATGGAGGTGTTATCGATTATGTCCGTCAGATAAAAGCGGAAGGAATTGAGTCGAAGTTCATCGGAAAGAATTTTGTTTTTGATGAACGCGTTGGTGAACGAATAACGGATGATGTTATTGCGCATTGTCATCAATGTGGATCCTCCTGTGATACGCATGTGAACTGTGCGAATGACGATTGTCATTTATTGTTTATCCAGTGTGAAGCTTGTGCCGAAAAGATGAATGGTTGTTGTACTCCAGAATGCATGCAAATTTCATCTTTATCTGTTGAGGAGCAAAAAGCATTGCGCAAAGGAAGAAAAAAAGAAAATAGTCTATCAGTATATAAAAGCCGATTGCGTCCAAATTTAAAAGATGTTTTGGAAGGGTTTAATTTGAAAAAAGAGAATCCCTGATCTTATTTAATACTATTTTGTTTTCCATCAAAACGCTTTCATTCGTTAAAATTAATTTGATTTGCGATATAAATTTTTCCTAGTATTATTATTTTCTTTTGCACTTAAAGGATTTGCCCAATATTCAGTTTCGGGTAAAGTACTTGATGGTTCCGGAAAGCAAGCACTTGCTTTTGTAAATATTGCTATCATTGGCACACAGCAAACCACTTCTTCTGATATTGATGGCAAATTTTTCCTGAGTTCTTCTGAACCTATAGTTGGTATTTTGTTTACTTATGTTGGATATGATTCCTATAAATATACGCTTGGTGATGACAAGGATATTATTGTGAAGATGCAGAAAAAAACATTTGATCTTTCAGCTGTCACAATTACTCCTGGCGAAAATCCTGCTCATCGCATCATAAAATTGGCAAGTAAGAACCGTGACAAGAATAATCCTGAAAGGATCAAAAGTTATGAGTGTAAAACCTATAGCAAAATGTATTGGGATTTGGTTTTTAATAATGAGGAAGTAAATGATAGAAAAGACTCTCTGAAATCAGATTCTTTGAAATCGAAACTTAGAATATTTTCGGAGAATGCTCATTTGTTAATGATGGAGTCTGTTACGGAGCGCAAGTTTTTATATCCGGAAAATCTGAATGAAACAGTGGTCGCAACAAAAGTTTCAGGGTTTAAAGACCCCTCTTTTTCATCTTCTGCAACCGATTTGCAGCCCTTTAGTTTTTATGATGATTATTTTCGTATTCTCGGAAAGGACTATTTAAATCCAATTACAAGTGGGAGCACTTCCAAATATTTTTTTGTAATTGAAGATACCCTGTTTCAGGGGAAAGATTCTGTTTATATTATTTCTTTCCGACCACGAAAAGGTAAAAATTTCGAAGCCTTAGAAGGGGTCTTATATATCAATACCAATGGCTATGCTATTCAAAATGTGATTGCTTCTCCATTCGAAAAGGGATTGGTTGAGGTGAAAATTCAGCAACAATATAAATATATTGATAATAAACAATGGTTCCCCGAGCAGTTGAATTACGAGTTACATTATAAAAAATATCCTACAAAATTCATGGGGATGAAACTTGTTGGGAAAAGTTATATTTCGGATGTAAACCTAAGTCCTAATTTAAAGAAAAAGGATTTTGGAATTGAAACCGTTCTTTTAGAAAAAGATGCAGGGCATAAAAGTAATAATTATTGGCAACTACAGCGGACCGATACACTTGATGAACGGGAAAGGAAGACGTATCGTGTTATCGACAGTATAGGTAAAAAACAACATTTCGACAGGATCCAAAATGTTTTTGAAGGTCTGACAACATTACAAATTCCGATTTCATTTATCAGTGTTGATCTCAACAGAATATTTGGATTCAATGACTATGAGGTCATTCGAGGAGGTCTTGGATTACATACAAATGATAAGTTGACAAAGTGGATAAATGTTGGGGGGTATATTGCATATGGTTACAGTGATTCTATCACAAAATACGGCTTTGATGCAAAAGTATATATTAAAAAGCGAAGCAAAGATTTTTATATAAAAGCATTGTATTCAAAGGATATTGCAGAGCCCGGTCGTTCGCAATATTTTTATACAAAATATAATTTCAATCGCAACCAATTAACCTTTCGGATGGATTATATAGAACAGATGGAATTGTCTTTAAATTTTAGAGCATTTAAGTATTTGACAGCAAATTTGGCGTATAATAAAAGTTTTAGAATTCCCAAATACAACTATATTTTTTTACCGAATAGAGTAGATCCGACAGAAACTTCGATTGGTTTCAGATCCACAGAAATAAGGTTAAGAGGAAGGTATGCTTATAAGGAAAAATTGATCCAGTCGTTCGGACAATTATTATCAGACGGTACCGACTATCCTGTTGTATATTTTGCATATACCAAAGGATTGAAAATGAATTCAGCGGTAGCAAAATACGATTATGATAAAGTTTCATTCGGAATTGAAAAATCGTTTTTGATCAAAAATCTTGGTAGAACAAAACTGTTATTGGAGGGAGGGTATCTAAACGGAAATGTTCCTTATTCATTTTTATTTAATGGTAATGGAAGTTATTTAAAAGGAGGGTTTTTATATGTTGAAAATACTTTTCAAACAATGGGTCTTTATGAATTCCTTTCTGATAAATATGTGAATTTATTTTTCTCTCACAATTTTGGGTCTCTTCTTTTTAAGCGCCCAAAATTTCAACCTCAGTTCGTTATATATAGTAATGCAGGAATTGGAAATTTGAATCACCCTGAACAACAAACTAATCTCGGGTTTAAAACAATGGAAAAAGGCTTTTTCGAGAGCGGTTTGTTGATCAATAATGTTGTAAAGGTAAATTATTATAATATTGTTTATTTGGGCTTTGGTGGAGGTGCTTTTATGCGCTATGGCCCTTATGCAGAAGCAAAAATTGAAAATAACCTAACGTATAAACTTTCATTGGTCATAAGCTTTTAAAAGCCACAGATGGCTTTCAATCAGATTCTCTTTTTTGCCAGTAATTTTATTATGATTAATTTCGGGAAGTAAACGATAATAGAGTTAATTTTAAAACTATGTGGGTATCCATTGCACGCTTCATTCTACGAAATAGATTAGCCATTATTCTTGTGCTTGGTGGATTAACGGTAGTTTTTGGTTACTATGCTCAAAAAGCAGAATTATCCTATGAGGCTCCCAACCTTTTACCTGAACATGATACAACTGCTGTAGAATACAAAAATTTTAAAAAGCGCTTTGGTCAAGATGGTGCTGTTATGGTAATTGGTATTTCAGATACCTCCTTGTATACTGTCAAAAATTTCAATGCCTGGTACGAGCTTGGCGATCATTTAAAAGATGCAATAGGAGTTAAAGCTGTATTGTCAGTGGCGCGTTTGCAGACATTAGTTAAAAACGACAGTCTTCAAAAATTTGAAAATTTTCCTATTCTTTCCAGAAAGCCTCAAACTCAAGCTGAAGTTGATAGTGTAAAGATTGTGATCAAGGCACTGCCATTTTATAAAGGAATAATTTATAATGATACCGCTCAAACTACATTGATGGCGATCACCTTTGACAATAAATTATTGAACACAAAGAATCGATTGTGGATGGTGGATTCAATCAAAGCACAAGTCGATAAATTTGTTTCTGCTACAAATATTGAGGTTCATTATTCAGGGATGCCCTATATCCGAACAGCGGTTGCAAGAAAGATACAGAGCGAAATGACCTTATTCATGGTGTTAGCGCTTATTGTTACCGCAATAATATTGATGTTGTTTTTCAGGTCATTTTTGCCGGTTATTTTTTCTCTTATAGTTGTATTTATAGGTGTGATTTGGTCGGTTGGGATATTGGTGTTATTTGGCTATCATATCTCAGTGCTTACCGGATTAATACCGCCTCTTTTGATCGTGATCGGGGTTCCGAATTGTATTTTATTATTGAACAAATATCATACAGAATTTAGATTACATGGGAATAAGATTCGTGCACTTTCACGATCAATTGAAAAGGTTGGTATCTCTTTATTCATGGCAAATATTACTACATCTATTGGATTTGCGGTCTTTTGCTCAACAGATAGTAAGGTGTTATTTGAATTCGGGTTGATATCTTCCATGAGTGTGATGCTAACCTATTTGATTTCTTTGATGTTAGTTCCTATCGTTTTCAGTTTATTGCCAGCGCCATCCGTTAAGCATATCAAACATTTACAAAGCAAACGTATTTCTGCTATCCTTAAGAAAGTAGATTATTGGGTACATCATTACAGACCAAGGATCTATGCGATAGTAATAGTATTGGTTATTATTGCCATCTATGGAACAACAAAGGTGTTGCCATTAGGATATGTAGTTGACGATCTTCCTAAAAAAGATCCAATTTTGGTGGACCTCCGTTATTTTGAAAAAAACTACAACGGGGTTCTTCCCTTTGAAATCGCAATAGATACAAAAAAGCCAAATGGTGTTTTTGCTGATGGTGGCAGAACACTTTATAAGATCAATAAACTTCAAAAATTATTTTTGCAGGATTCTGTTTTTTCAAAAGCTGTTTCAGTTGTAGAAGGGATCAAGTTTTTTAATCAAGCATACAATGATGGAAATAGAAAAGATTATCGTTTGCCCGGTGCAATGGACCTTCAAAAATTAGCTGATTATGCGAAATCGGATGCTGAAAGTAAGTCAAGTCAGTTTGCTGCTTTCATTGATAGCACAAAACAATTTACACGTGTTAGCGTTCAAATGAAAGATATAGGTTCCATAGAGCTAGGGAAATTGTTGGAACGATTAAAACCAAGAATTGATAGTGTCTTTAATTATGACTATGAAAAAAATGAATGGCTCGCTGCTGATAAAAATTATAAAGTTGTAATTACAGGAAATAGTATGATATTCTTGCAAGGCAATAAATTTTTGGTGAAAAATCTTTTGGAAAGTGTTCTGCTCGCTATACTTCTGATTGCTATTGTGCTTTATACCTTGTTCATGTCGCCTCGCATGATTTTCATTTCTGTAGTTCCAAGTTTAATTCCATTAATAATAACTGCCGGGATTATGGGCTTTTTCCATATATATATTAAACCAAGTACAATTTTAGTATACAGTATTGCTTTTGGTATTGCCTCGGATGGGACACTTTATTTTCTTACAAAGTATCGGCAGGAAATGAGAAATCCTCATTCCAGTATTTCGAAAGCTGTTTCACTTACCATTAAAGAAACTGGAGTGAGCATGATCTATACAGCGATCATTTTATTCTGTGGTTTCGGAATATTTTCAGCTTCCAGTTTTGGTGGAACTGCAGCATTGGGTATTTTAATATCTGTTACACTGCTGATCGCATATTGTTCAAATTTGATATTGTTGCCCTGTTTTTTACTTTCTTTGGAAAAACGGATCACAAACAAAACCTTTTTACAGGATCCCTTGATTGAGGTTTATGACGAAGATGATGATCTCAATCTGGATGAATTGGAAATAAAGAAAAAATAATAATTTGAAAATGTGTCTATTTGAAAATTAATAGAGAGAAAACTTTTTCAAGAAATAAATTAAAGTACTACATATGAAAGGAATTATTTTAGCCGGAGGTTCCGGAACTCGCTTGCATCCTTTGACTCTTGCTGTCAGCAAACAATTGATGCCAATTTATAATAAACCCATGATCTATTATCCTCTTTCTGTATTAATGATGGCAGGGATCTCGGAAGTGCTAATTATTTCGACTCCTCACGATCTTCCGCAGTTCGAACGATTGTTGGGTGATGGGAAAAGTCTAGGTTGTAAATTCAGTTATGCCGTTCAGGAAATTCCAAACGGACTAGCTCAGGCATTCGTAATTGGAGAAAAATTTATTGGAAACGATAAAGTAGCGTTGGTATTAGGAGATAACATTTTTTATGGAGCAGGATTAGGAAGACTATTGCAACAACATCAGGATCCTGAAGGAGGGGTTGTTTTTGCTTATCACGTTTCTGATCCCGAACGATACGGTGTAGTTGAGTTTGATGCAACGGGCAAAGCAATGTCGATTGAAGAAAAGCCGGTGAAACCAAAATCAAATTATGCAGTTCCCGGGTTGTATTTTTATGATAACAGTGTTGTGCAGGTTGCAAAAACATTAAAACCTAGTCCTCGCGGAGAATATGAAATCACGGATGTAAATAAATATTATTTACAGGAAGGTAAATTAAAAGTAGGGATCTTAGACCGTGGAACAGCTTGGTTGGATACAGGTACTTTTGAGTCATTAACACAAGCCGGACAGTTTGTTCAGGTAATCGAAGAGCGACAAGGATTAAGAATTGGTTGTATCGAAGAAGTAGCATTCAGAATGGGATACATAAATAAAGAACAATTGAAAAAAATTGCAGAGCCGCTTTTGAAAAGTGGTTATGGAACGTATTTGATGAAGTTGGCAGAACAATAATTATTTAATAGATCCAACAATTGCAAACGATAACCACATACCAGCAACAAATTGAAGATGCTTTAAAGAATAAAAAGTATGGTTCCGATCCGAAAGAACTATATGATCCAATTTCCTATATCATGTCATTGGGTGGTAAACGTCTCCGCCCTCTTCTAGTTTTTATGGCATGCGATTTTTTTGATGGCGACACATCGGAAGCCATACATCCAGCTTTGGCTATTGAGCTTTTTCATAATTTCACGTTGTTGCATGATGATCTGATGGACAAGGCTCCATTGAGAAGGAATAAGACTACTGTTCATGAAAAATGGAATAATAACATTGCCATT
>JAPLDC010000028.1 GCA_026391935.1 Bacteroidota bacterium
GAAATAGCGGTGAGGGCATGTTTTTCTATATATTTTTTTGGAACTATTTGTTCTGTCCATTCATCCATTTTAGCAGCATCCTTATTTTTATGGATCATCAATTTGGCAATTCCGGCTTTAATCGGGTCGGGCTTTGTTTGGAAACTGAAATTAAATAAATTGTAAAATGGAATTGATATTTTGGATATTTATTTCAATTGGCATTTGTCTATGCTTCTTCTATTTTTTTCTGATAACAAAATATTGTTACGGATGGATAAAAACAAAGGAGGTCGAGCCAGGCGTCGATTCTGCAGTTTATGCAAGTGTGATCGTTGCGGCAAGAAATGAGGAAAAAGTACTAGAAAATTGTATTAATTCTATTCTTGCTCAGGATTACTCCAGAGAAAATTTTGAGATAATTATTGTTGACGATCATTCAGATGATTCAACGTCTCAGATCATTTTAGATTATTCTAAAAAATATAAGCAGATAAAATATCTGCAGTTGCCCGAAACTAAGATCGGTAAAAAAAAAGCTATTCATGCTGCAATTGAAATAGCCAAGGGAGAATTGATCATTACTACTGATGCCGATTGTGAAATGGGAACAAAGTGGTTATCTAGGATCATATCCTTTTATACTCAGACAAATTCCAAGATGATAGTTGGTGCAGTCGCTTTTCACAAAGAAAAGTCGCTATTCGAAAAGATGCAAAGCCTCGAATTTTTGGCTTTAATGGCTAGTGGAGCAGGATCCCTTTATTTCAATAAAGCCATTATGTGTAATGGTGCTAATTTGGCTTATGCAAAAAGTGTTTATTTGGAAGTAGGAGGCTTTGCTGAAATTGAGGAAAAAGCTTCCGGAGATGATGTCTTGTTGATGTATAAGATCAGGGAAAAATATCCGAAAGGAATACAATTTTTAAAAAGTGAAGAGGCTGTTGTTTTTACAAAAGCAAAGGAAAAGTTGGCTGATTTTATTCAACAAAGGAAGAGGTGGGCTTCTAAAGGATTTTTTGCCTTAAATATTGAAACTCAGCGTGTTTCTTTATTGATTTATCTATTTAATTTTTATCTTGTTTTCATGCCCTTAATTGGAGGACTATTATTCTTAAATACTCCATTTTACCTATTCTTTTTACAATTATGTTTTATTCTTGTCGGAATTAAATGCTTTATTGACTTTTTGTTATTATTTTTATCCGCATCTTTTTTTAAAAAGAAGCGATTTTTACTACTTTTCCTACCCGAACAAATCATTTATATGATCTATGTAGTTTTGTTGGGGTTGTTGGGTTCAATTGGGAAGTATGAATGGAAAGGGCGAAAAATAAATTAATGAATGGCTAAAAAAGACGATAAATATTCTCATTCTCTTTCCTTCTATGCTTGGCAGCGCTTGAAAAAAAACAAGCTGTCCATGTTTGGTTTGGTTGTCATCGGTTTATGTATGATCATGGCTGTTTTAGGTTTTGCAATCACTCCGGATTCTACACCGGATGCGAATGATCAATTATTGGAACTTTCAAAAAAACCTCCAGGCTTCGTAATTAAAATGTTGCAAACCAGAAAAAATGAACCCTCTCATGATGTAAATTTTTTCTCGAAAATGTTGTTTGGCGAGGTGAGTAACTTCAGGTCGATCCCCTTTTCTGATTATCATTTTGATGGCAACGATATTGTCGTTCGTGAATATACAGGTGATGAAAAGAGAGTAGGGCTTGATATCAGATATAATCTGGCAGATGCCGTTTATGCTATTGATTATAATACGCCTATCGTAAATAATGTTGACGAAGGGTATACCGAGTTTTATGAATTCGGTAGCAATAAAAAGATCAGAAAAACTGTAAAAGAATTAAGAGAAGAGGTTGGAAATAATTATATCATTTCCCGCAAATATATTTTAGGAACCGACCCTGCCGGCAGAGACCTTTTGAGTAGGTTGATCATTGGGACGCGTGTTTCTTTTTCTGTTGGATTCGTTTCCGTTTTTATTTCTGTGATCATTGGAATATTGATGGGTGCTTTAGCTGGATTTTATCGAGGAAGAGTGGATGATGTGATCATTTGGATCATTAATGTAGTTTGGTCCATTCCAACTTTGCTTTTGGTAATTGCAATCACCTTGGCTTTAGGAAAAGGATTTTGGCAAGTTTTTGTGGCTGTAGGATTAACCATGTGGGTGGAAGTTGCAAGGGTGATCCGTGGACAAGTAATGAGTCTGCGCGAAAAAGATTTTATTGAGGCAGGAAGAGCATTGGGCTTTTCAAATTACCGTATCATAATGCGACATGTTCTACCGAATGTGATGGGTCCAGTGATTGTTATTTCTGCGGCTAATTTTGCCTCAGCTATTTTGATAGAAGCAGGTTTAAGTTTTTTAGGTATCGGTGCTCAGCCTCCAACAGCTTCCTGGGGGGCTATGATCAATGCACATCGAGGGTATATCATTGGCGATTCGCCTTATTTAGCATTTCTTCCGGGGTTGGCCATTATGTTCATGGTGTTAGCCTTTGTACTATTAGGAAACGGCTTACGTGATTCTCTGGATACAAAATCCATTGATGAAGATCAAATCATGTATTAATCATTGAAATATTTAAGGAATTTATTTTAGAATTACTTCGTAATTGTATTTATCCATTCTATAGATATCACTAAAATCAATAGTTGTTGGGCTCTTGAAATTTGGAAGCACTTTTATTCCTAATATATCATCATCTCCAATCTGTTTTTCAATTTCCAGATAATTTTTTGCGGCGTATCCTTTCTGTAGTTCAATATAACTTTTTCTAATAAGCAAGTCGATCTCTTCATTTTTCTTTTCAGAATCTATTTCAATCAAAAATAAAATAAGATCCTTGTTAATCAGGTTTTTGATGCCTTTATAATAGATCGTTTCAGACATTTTATTTTTTTTAAAAATAAATTGATTGGATATTAAAGGAGGTGTACTGATAGAAGAATCATTATAGGGATAAATAAAAATAGAAATTTCATCATCATTCGAAGAAAGGGTGCTGACATCTTCGCTTAAGTTTGTTGAACTGATAATAATTGTTAATGAATCAGATAAATTAGTTAAAGAATAAAGTGTATCATAATTCTTTATTATTACAGAATGCTCCTTTGATGTTTTGCAGGACAGTATAGTAAGTGTTATTAAAACAAATAGAAATATTTTCATTTCGAAAGTGAAAATAAAAAAGGCGTATGAAGCAGTGATGCCAAATACGCCCTTTTGTTATGCTCGATCCTTTTCTAGAAAGGAAGGTCGTCTTCTTGTGTTGTAGCAGTGAATGTTTCAGCAACGTTGCTCATTTCATTTGAAGAAGAGTTGCTTGAACTCGCAGTGCTGCCTTCGATTCTCCATGCCTCTAAAGTGTTAAAGTATTTTATTTCATTTTT
>JAPLDC010000466.1 GCA_026391935.1 Bacteroidota bacterium
AAGAGTTTATTGCGACTCATCTGTTTGTATTGACAGGCAGTGTATGCAGTGCAATCCCTCTTGAAAAATCCTTTTCAACCCTTGGGCTTTTTGTCTTTTTCTATTACAAGACCAAAGTGTTTGGAGGATGGATCACCAAAGAAGGTCTCATTGACCCTCAATTGGCCTGTTTTATATCCGGCCATACGCCCATGCATATCGGTGACCAGATTTTTACTCGGTAAAACTTTCCCCTCCCCCCTTTTTTTGTGTGTGTAAATGGGAACTCGACAGTCGATCCCGCAAAGGGTGGAAATGTTTGGATTTGAAAAAAGGGGAAATTTGATGGTGTTGACGGGTCAAGAAGAGCAAGATTTGTATGAACGTCAAGGGATCACGTACCATTTTACACAAGAGCAAGAAGAGTACCCCTCTTGTGCAGTTCTTGCAGGGGTGATCTTGTTGCATGTACCTGTCAATGACCCCTCGGTGGTGTCATGGCTGGCCAGGTCAAGTCGCGTGAAAGCCCAACTGATTTTGGTGTGTGAAGACAAAAAGTGGTTAAAGGGGTATATTACGGACAATGTTTCATTGTTTCAAAAGCCTACAAAAGAGCCACTTCTTTTGACGCCAGGCCAAGTGGACATCAAGACCGTGTGTCACTTTCTCGAATGATGCCATGCTACGTTCTTTTGAGGTCCCAAGTGTATGAATGGATTGACAGAAAAGGCATTGAATGCAAAATCCCCAAAAATTGGAACAGTACCGTAGGCATTTGAAACCTATTTGACACTTTATATAACCAATTCATTACTTGATACTTCGCATACTGATTCAATCACTGTCATAGAATTATGATGCCTACGGCAAACAATGTGAATATGATCTGTTTGTAAAAAAGTTTTCACAGCCCATGATGAAGGATTTTTTCATTTTGGAAATTTTCACAATGGGCAAACGAGGTGCGGATGGCGAAAGACATTGTGGACACAAGAGAGAATGCACTGTGTTGAAAACGGGCATCGTAAAACAAAATAGCGCATCGTTACAGGACGTTGTTCGTGTGATCGAGTATCTCAATAATGAAATTTGCTGCGAGACTCGTTCTCTTGTGACGTATGAGGATGGCCCAATCTGAACCCTGGTGTCCAGTTGGGAACATGTTTGTTGATGAAATGAAACGAGTCCCATGACAGCTCTAACCGTTTGATGATGTTGTACGTGAAAAAGATAAACGCACACATGAAAAAATATGCACTGATATTGATCCATGAAACGATCGTCGCAATTCCAACCCCCACAATCAAGAACCAATCTTCGATCCTTCCTCCAGGACTTTTCATTCCCCCCCAAAGAGGTTGAATGGTGTATCCCACATACGCAACCCATATGGGGATGGGGATCAACTGGATAGGAATATTCTTGACAGAATACATGTACAACAGTACGATGGAACATAAAGGTCCTGCAACCAAACCCTTGTAAATGAAAACCAATCCCATCAGTCCCCACAGTGCACTCCAACACGCGGGTGCAAATGATCCATCTTCTTTTTCCAACGCATTAGAAAGTTTCACAATCGCCATCAACAATGCCACTGTAGAAAACAGACAAACAAAGCAACGAATCATCCATTTTCCGTTT
>JAPLDC010000344.1 GCA_026391935.1 Bacteroidota bacterium
TTTTTTTGAAATAGAAAAAAGGATTTGACATACTGTTTTGAATTTTTTTATTACCCACACTTCATAATTTTATTTTAGCGAATACAGAATTCTCACGCTAAATTTGGAAAAAGAACGATCTAATCGATAAAAACAAAAAATATGACAAACGAGGAAAAGATTAATCTCATCGGACAAAAGATTTTGATTTTATCCAACAACTTAGAAAAATACCAGAACGAATTAAATTTTCTGAAAGAGCAACTGGTTCTTCTGCAAGAAGGTTCAATTAAAAAGCAGAACATAGTTCCACCAACGATCAATATTGCGGAGCAAAAAATTGTGCCTGTTCAGGAACCAAAGATCATCCATCCTGAAATTGTAGAAGAAAATATCCCCGAAATTAAAGTTACCGAAACGGTAAAACCAATTCAACAACAATATATTCCTCCTACCCGACCAAAACAACAACCTGAATTTAATTTCGAACAATTTATTGGCGGGAAATTAATTACCATTATTGGTATTGCAATTTTAGTCATTGGAATGGGTATCGGCGTAAAATATGCTATCGATAACGATATACTTGGACCACTTGCAAGAATTGTTCTTGCTTATATTGCAGGAGGAATTTTATTATTTATCGCATTACGATTAAAAGTAAACTACAAATCATTTAGTGCAGTATTATTAAGCGGAGGAATGGCCTCCCTTTATTTCACCACTTTTATTACCTATACTTTATATGGGATGTTCGGACAACTTGCTGCATTCGGTATCATGGTCATTTTTACGATGTTCACCGTTTTTGCAGCAACAATGTATGAATTGGAAATAATTGGTATCATCGGACTAGTTGGTGCTTATGCAGTTCCAATGTTACTAAGTGACGGATCAGGAAAGATCGAAGTACTATTTTCGTATATGGCCATTGTCAATATCGGAATACTGATCTTATCTTTTAAAAAATATTGGCAAGTTCTCAACCATGTCGCATTTGGTTTTACATGGCTGATTGTGACGACATGGTTTGCCGGCAAATATAATCCTGAGATACACACTTCACTTTCTTTGCTTTTTTCTTCTTTGTTCTTTATTATTTTTTACATCAGTAACATTTCATATAAAACAAGGAAACAAGAAAAATATGGCATCCTTGATGTAATACGCATTGTTGCGAATAGTTTTATCTATTTCGGAATCGGTTACGCTACGCTGAATCAAGAAAGTACAAGAGATTATTTAGGCGCCTTTACCCTTGCAAACGCACTGATTCATCTTGTTTTCAGTTTTATCGTTTTCAAAAACAATCTGCTAGACAGAAATCTATTTTATTTACTCATTGCACTTGTTTTAAGTTTTATTACAATTGCCGTACCTGTTCAGTTAGAAGGAAATTGGGTAACATTATTATGGGCAGCAGAAGCTGTATTATTGTTTTCTATCGGCAGATATAAAGCAATTCGTTTTTATGAATGGCTAGGTTATATCATGATACTACTTTCGGTATTCAGTTTAATGCAAGACTGGACAAGTCAGCAAATGACATTTGATTATGGTATTTCACATTATAGCCTTTCTCCAGCTTTTGCAAACATCTACTTCTTTACTTCCTTATTTGTAATCATGTCAATAGGTACAATGATCTTTGTGCATTATAAAAAAGCATTGACAGAAGAAGAACATAAGAAATACGGGATTTATAAATTCATCGAATATGGAATGCCTATCCTCCTATTTATTCTTACTTATATTATTTTCAGGAACGAATTATCCAACTATTACCAATCCTTATATGAAAGTTCAGTAATGAATATTCCTTCAAAAGAACAATGGTCTGACCAGGGAGCAATGATAGAAGTAAGAAACGAATCCATTCTTATATTACAAAAAGTTGTATTGGAAATTTATAATTTACTTTTCCTGATTGTCTTCGCTATTTTAGCGGTATACAAGATAAAAACGGCAGAAGTAAGATGGAGTTCTTTCGGATTGAATATGTTGATCTCACTCACATTTATTTCATCCGGGTTAAGTGTATTAAATTCAGTAGATCATACTATTTATGAAAAATCGGATTATTATACAATTTCCTCGTCATTGGGATATTTGCGGTACATCTGTTTTGCATTGTTTGCATTTTTATTATATCTGAATTATCAAATTTTAAAGACAGATGTATTTAAAAAATTCAGCATCCCGAAAATTTATACGGGATGTATCATACATTTCCTGATCATTGTAATACTCAGCAATGAGCTTCTCCATCTGCAAAGGATGCACTTCAGTGAAAACGGATATTATGGAAGTAATGCCATTTACAAATTAGGATTTACATCCTTATGGGGAATCTATTCATTTGCATTGATTGCCTATGGGATCTTTAAAAAGAATAAAATTATGCGTGTTTCCGCAATTTCATTGTTCGGGATTACCTTACTAAAATTATTGATATTTGACACATGGGATCTATCTACCGGTTACAAGGTGATTGCTTACATGTTGTTGGGCGCAATATTATTGATTGTTGCGTTCTTGTATCAAAAATTTAAAGTGATCATATTTGGCGATGATAAAAATTAATTGGATGAAAATCTCAGGCTTAGCAATTGGCTATTTTTTAATAACCACAACTTATTTTCTTTACCCTTTTCTTCAGTACTTTTCGCTTTGGACAAACTTCTTG
>JAPLDC010000059.1 GCA_026391935.1 Bacteroidota bacterium
ATTTGCTTCTCTACTATTGTTTTACCATCTAAGGCTGTTACCTCAAATTTATATGTTGTAGTTTGATTTGGTTTTATCTCTTGTATACCACTTTTCGTAATTATAATTGGATCTTTCTCAAGTCCAACTAGTCGACCTTCAGAAATATTTTCAATTTCCCATATTAGTGCTGTGGAATCACCATTTTTTATTTTTCCTCGCTCTGATTTAAGTTCTTTAAATTTTGGTGCAGGAGTAACTTTGATTTCAATTGAGCTTTCTATTGCTCCAAAGTGCCCAATTGCTCTTAATGTATATTTTGAATTTTTAGTTGGTTTAATCTCAATTTCTGTTTTTGATGAAACATCTCCAACACCATTGTTTATTAGAATTGTATGTGTTGAAGAATCGACCTCCCACGATAGTTTTACTAGATTGCCTTCTAGAATATCATGATTGCTAGCAATAAAGGAAGTAATCTTGGGTGGCTTCATTAAACCTGTTATCGCCAAAATCCATTGCTTATAACTTAACCTTCTGTTTGGATTGTTGTAACCTTTATTTATCGTTTCTGAAAATGCAGAAATTAGTTCTTTCGGAATTTGTGAATTCAGTTTGTTTATGTACCAATCATATGCGCGTGAATTTGAAATATTAAATAGTTTACTGTTTTTGTCTATTTCTGGCCATTGGTACTTTTTAAAATACTCTTCAATTTCTCTGTTTCCTAAGCTTGTTAAATATGAAAGTGGATGAAAAGGGAAAAGCATGTAATGAATTCCAATTGCCACTGCCCATGTATCTGTATTTAAGTCTACCTTAATTAAATTTGGTCCGTTTATTAATTGTTTTTGAATTTCTGGAGCAAGCCATTGTCCTGGTTTTCCATAGGTTTCAGGATTCTCATTTACAGCACCTCCTTCAAAATCTATAAGACATAATTTTGCTTCCCTTTCGTTAACGAAAAAGTTTTGTGGATTCAAGTCAGCGTAGATAAAATTCATTTTTTGTAAATGGGAAAATCCTTCCGCTAAATCATGAGCAAATTTCATTCTATGCTCTACAGGTAAATTATAGAAATTAGTTCGTAATTTTTTTCTTTTTAGTAAATCTTCTTCATTGAATATGTTTCCGAAATTTATCCATTCTCCTTTTTTTAGGAGATTAGCAGAATAACCTATTACTCTCTTTCCGTTTAGTTCCCCTTCATAACTAAATTGTGGTAATGCCCTTAATGCATTTATGTTTTCGATTGAGATTTCTTTTTTTAGTTTTAACTCAATGTTATGTGAAATAATTTTTTCTTGTAATTTGTAAATAGTCTTAATGCCTCTTTCGGCACTTCCTGTGCCATCATCAATAAATATTTTTAAAACTTGAGGGGCTGAAATAGATTTTCCATTAATGGAATTGCAAAAATAAACTTCTCCAAACGCCCCGGAATCAAACGGTGCATTTTCAATTTCAATAGAAATTATATTAGTAAATTCAGTGTTTAATTCTGAACTTCTAAATGTTTTTATTTTGATCGATTTCACTATTTACAATACATTTTGATTGATAATTAAGTGCCTCTTTTGTAATTAATACTCCTATTGTAGCATCATCATCAAAAGTTGGTTTAAGCTCTTCCAAATATTTATTTAATGTACCTGAAAGATCTTTTTGCGAATAGCTCTCAGGTGATTTGAAAAATGCGGATAAATACTCGTAAAATTTCAAAATAGAAGATTCGTATTTTACATATATACCTTTTTCATTTTTACCTGCTTTTGCTTGATCGGCAGAGGAAATACCATCTGTGCAAATTAATATAATATCGCCAAATTCTTCATCTTTGGATATTTCTATAACAGTTGGGATGCATTCGTTGAAATCATTCTTGTCGGTAAATAGTCGATAGAGTGCTTCTTTCCCATTTTCAGGCAAAGTATGAGGGTTTAATAAATTTATGGCGTTCCATGGAAATAAATAAGGTGAAGTAAAAACACTGTAAGAGCCTCTAATATGCCAAATCGCTCCATTTCCTACATAAGCAATAAAAATTTTATTTTCTGTTTCAAAAACAGTAATAGCAGTAGTTCCGAAGAGGTCTTCGGATATTTCCTCTTTGTCTTTAAGGACCTCTTTTGAAAAATTAACTAATTCAGTTTTTGCTTGCTGATACATATC
>JAPLDC010000205.1 GCA_026391935.1 Bacteroidota bacterium
CAAATGGTTTTATTCACTGAAAATACTTTTACCATTTCACATTTTGTTAATTAATATATTGACGGCATCTACAAATTTAGTTATTTTTGCGGGATGAAGAAGAATGATGAATCTGCATTAAAGGTTGCAGAATTTTTGTTGCAAATAAAGGCGGTTAAATTACAACCCAACAATCCTTTCACATGGGCATCAGGATGGAAGTCACCAATATATTGTGATAACCGTGTCACCTTATCTTTTCCACAAGTACGTACTTATATTCGTCAACAATTTGTGGATGCTATTTTAGAAAAATTCGGTAAGCCGGATGTAATTGCAGGAGTAGCGACAGGAGGAATTGCACAAGGAGCTCTTATTGCTCAGGAAATGGGCTTGCCATTTATTTATGTCCGTTCGGAAGCAAAGAAACACGGAATGACCAATATGATAGAAGGAGTAGTTGAAAAAGGACAGTCGGTTGTTGTCATTGAAGATCTTATTTCAACAGGAGGTAGCAGCTTAAAAGCGGTAGAAGCATTAAGGGAGGCAGGCTGTGATGTAAAAGGAATGGCGGCTATTTTCACCTATGGCTTTAAAACTGCAATTGATAATTTCAAAAAAGCAAAATGTGAATTAGTTACTTTAGGTAATTACGACACCATGATAAAACAGGCATTACAGTCGAATTACGTTAATGACAATGATATGCTGTCGCTAAAAGCTTGGCGTGAAAACCCTTCTGAATGGGGAGTTCCTGTACTAGAAAAGAAAAAAAAATAGGCAATTGGCAGTAGGCAATTGGCGAAAATAAAATTCAATTTTCCAATTTTTAATCATTATGTCAGTTACAAAAATAGAAAGTGAAAAAGTAGATATTATAAATTCTGCAGAAAATGTATTCAACTATCTAAGCGATTTTAACAATTTCGAAAAGCTGATGCCTTCTCAAGTAACTAACTGGAATTCAACGACTGAAGAATGTACTTTTACGATTAATGGAATGGCAACCATCGGAATGAAAATTATCGAGAAAATGCCGGTATCTAAAATCACAATTTCTTCCAATGGAAAAGTGCCTTTCGAATTTAAATTATTTGTATTGTTAACAGAAAAGGATGCTACAAATTGCATCGGACAATTATTATTCGAGTCGGATATGAACCCAATGATCAAAATGATGGTTGAAAAGCCTTTGGGGAATTTCTTCAATATGCTTGCGCAAAGGATGAAGGACATTAAATAAACTCTATTTCTTTCAGATCAAATTCTCTAATGCCATCCGCTTTTGTTTCAACTTTCAGTTTTCCGATCGATGAAACACCAATTATTTTTCCTTCAAAATTTAATGCCTTTGAACGATACTCCGACCATTCATTAATCCTGAACAAGCGTTCAATATAAGCATCATCAATACTATTAAGTTTTTCGGCCTTTATTTGTAAGTAGCGTGCTTCAAAAAATTCACAGAATCTTTCTAACACCTCCGTTAAAATTATTTCTTCGTTCAGAAACAAACAAATTGAAGTTGCATTTGCGGTTGTACTAAATGCTCTCTGATTTACATTGATACCTATACCAACAATTGAACTTTGTATGAAGCTTTCTCTTAATACATTTTCAATCAAAATACC
>JAPLDC010000334.1 GCA_026391935.1 Bacteroidota bacterium
AATTGCGCGGGCCTTTTCCTGAATGCGTGATGCTTTAACGAGAGAAGGTAAAGAATTTGGGACCCCGGATAAAACAGATTTATTTCCTTCTTTTAGCTTCAATTTTTCCCAGTTTTCTTTTACCTCTTGATCATTTGCCACTTTTACATCACCGTATATATGAGGATGCCTACTAATTAATTTTTCGCATAAAGAATTAATAACGTCTGCAATATCAAAATCATTTGTTTCTGAACCAATACGAGCGTAAAAAACGATATGCAATAAAACATCTCCTAATTCCTTTTTGATGTTTGGCATATCTTTTTCTAAAATGGCGTCTGCTAGCTCATAGGTCTCTTCAATTGTTAAATGCCTTAAACTTTCAATCGTTTGCTTTTTATCCCAAGGGCATTTTTCTCGTAGTTCGTCCATTATGACCAATAGTCGTTCAAATGCTTTTAATTTCTCTTCCATATTTTACTTTTTAATCAAAATTTATTAAGTAAAAGCTAAAATAAGCATTATTCAATTGGTATTTCGGTGTGTATTAGTCAATTATTTTATAATTTTGTAAAATATCATGATTTTAAGAAAATTACAAAAAACATTACTTTTTGCAGGCATTTATGCTATTCTGATAATTTTAATTCCAAACAACTGTAGTGCACAGGATTCTCCTGGAAAAGATTTTATTCTTACTGTTGATGGGCATTATGGTTTTATCATAAGCCATAGAGGAAGTATTGTGCATATGATCACAGGTCACATAGGAGGAGGGGAGTTAACCTATTTATTCAGGACTTGCGGCAAAAAGCCATGGCAAGCATTACATCGATACCCTGAGTTTGGAGTAAGTGCTATGCATTTATATATGGGCAATCCTTCTGTAATTGGGAATTTAGATGCTATTTATCCATACATGAATTTGCGGATGAATAGTATGAACCGGAAATTCAAACTTTATTTGCGATTAGGTGTAGGTTTGGCACATATGTCGAAACCCTTTGATCGCATTACTAATCATAAAAATAATGCAATTGGTTCTTATATTAACGCGTTTGTGAATATTCGTTTAGGTTCATCTTATATGCTTAGTCCTTCCTGGAGGTTAGATGCAGGTATTGGATTAACTCACGCTTCAAATGGTGCAACAAAGACACCCAATTTAGGCTTGAATATGGCAACACTAAATTTTGGTCTTGGATACGTTTTTGGAAATAAAAAAATGGAAATGAAAAACGATTCTGTTCTTCCTAAAATTACAAACAGGTGGCATCCATCTATCATTGGAGTTTTTGGTTTAAAAGAAATGGAACATCCTTTAGGAAATAAATACATGGCCTATGCTCTAAGTGCAAATCTATATTATACTGTAAGTCATAAAAATAAATTTGGTACAGGTGTAGAGTTCGTTTATAGTAATGGAACACGAAAACGATTAGAGAGTGATTCGGTTTCTACAAAAAAAATTAAGGACGTTCTTAAGATTGGAGCAAAATTTGGCTATTCATTTAATATTGACAGATTGTCTATTCCTATTGATTTTGGAATGTATTTTTATCAGAATAGTGATCTTTCCGAAAAGTTTTTCCATAGAATTGGATTAAGATATATGGTTACAAAGCATTTAATTGCGAATCTTTCTTTGTATACACATTGGGCAAAAGCGGATTATTTTGAATTCGGATTAGGGTATGAGTTATAAACAGTTTTAACAATGAAAATATTAAAAATTATTACTATTGTTTTGATATTATTTTCTTCTTGTAAAAAAGAAAATAGATGTGATTGCATTAAACGCACGGGTGAAATTATTACAGAAATAAGAACAGTTCCCCTTTTTGATCGACTTTTTGTTGAGCAGGATGTAAATGTTTTTTTAACGCAAGATTCGGTGACTGAAGTGAAAGTGGAAGCCGGTGAAAATATAGCTCCACTTATTCAAACGGTTGTTGAAGAAGGGGTTTTGATTATACGAAATAAGAACCGTTGTAATTGGGCCAGAAGTTATAATAAACCACTAAATGTTTATATAAAAACACCGGGTTTAAAATATATTCACTCTAACGGTAGTGGTAACATTAAGTCACTGAATACAATTACAAAAGATACATTTGACGTTAGAATAGAAGGTTCTGGTGACATAGATCTTACCATTTCAAATTCTCAAATAATTTCCCATATTTATGGTTTTGGCGATTTGATTTTGCATGGTTCTACAAAAGAACATTTATGTAGCATTGGGGGTAGTTCATTTTTATATGCTGCAGATCTATATACTTATAATACTTGGATTCAGTCGTATACTTTAGGAGAATGTTATCTTAAAGCGTCTAGTTTATTAACTTATAGAATCGATGATAAAGGTGATATATACAGCATCGGGATTCCTCCTATAATTCAAAAAACGAGTAATGATGGAGAAGGAAAATTGATTTTTGAGTAATTTTTTTAAAACATATCGTAAATGCTAAATTGGAACAAAATAAAGATCCATTATTTGTTAAGACTTGTCATCTTTTGGTTCTTGTTTTTTGCACTTTTCAGAGTGTTGTTCATTATTTATCATCATGCCAAAATTCCTGATGGACAGCATTCGGAAACAAGTTTGAGCTTTTTATACGCATTAAGGTTAGATCTTGCAACTATTTGTGCCTTGCTTTTTATTCCGACTATTTTGTGGTCGCTTCAGCAATTTTATAAAAGTAGATTGTTCCATCGGATTAATTTGATCTATAATATTTTATTGATCTCTGTAATTTCTGCTTTGAGTGTTTTTAATATTAAGATCTATGGTGAATATGGTTCATTGATGGATTCCGATGATCTTGTATATCTTATGCACCCCAAGGTTGCGATCACTTTTTTGTCCATTTGGTCGTTGTTGCTTTTGTTGAGTGCTTCAGCATTTTTTGCATATATCGGAATAAGATCTTACCGTAGAAATGTAACCAGTTTCTCAGTTCCTTTTGAGAACAGATCCATGAAAATTTCTCAGATCGTGGTCTTTCCTATCTTTTTGTTTTTAGGTGTTAGAGGCGGTATTCAGTCAGCTCCGATTAATAGGAATGATATTAAATATTCAAGCTTGAAGATCAATAATGATATTGCCACAAATAATGTCTGGTATTTAGGGAACAGCGTTTGTAAGCGAAAAGAAACATTAATAGAAAACGATTCTCTGAATGTACAGTAGAATAATATTATTTTCTTT